>NZ_BAAGVN010000309.1:0-15063 GCF_054780855.1 Pseudaeromonas pectinilytica | reverse complement strand
GGGAGAAATAATCGCCCCATATTACGCAAAAAATTAATCAACAAGCCCGCAAGGAAGAAATTGCCTGCTTGTTCGCACCTTCCTTAGAATCCCGTCGAAACAAATCAGTTCGGCTTATTATATAATGCCCCAAACAGCAATTTTATTTATAAAAATACACATCATCCTGAACAAAGCTAATAGGATCTTGGTCAAACCTAGGAAGTCGTTCGTATGCATCACTAAGAATGGTTGCCCCATTTACACATTCCCGATTAGATAGCACAACACTATCCCTTAACACAGCCACACCACTTTTGAATATATACTCCTCATCGCTATGCGCTGTAATATCATAAAGATAATAATCATAGCCACCGTTAGTAAACTTAATGTGTGCTTCTCCCCCGCCAATCAATGGGATAGAAGACATTTTAAATAAATTTGCATTTTTTTGATTATCCAACGCCAGATCAATCACGTTGTTTTTTCTGTGCTCATAGTGCGTAACCCCCTTAGCATCTATAAACATATCAATCCACTCTTTATTAATCTGACAGTGAAACATAACGCCATTGCTGTCGGCAAAACTACAACATGAAACGCAAAGCAATAGTATCAGGCTATAGTTTTTCCCATTCATAACATACCCCTTCTTGAATAATACAACTTAATTGCCTGTATTTTCATCTCTCTATCTCGCGCACCATTTTCGCCACCATTGACCCTTCTTGTTACACCAGGAAAATCGTCTTGATCAGCGAATGAATTAATTCTTTTTAGCTGCCAATAAAAACACGCCGATTCGACGGCATATTTTAAATTCTGGATCAACAAATCTGGGTGTTGCACAAAATCCTGAGGATCATTGGGAAATAACTCATTATGCTTGCCGGTGAATAGCGTGTAGTTGTCTCTACCGGTCAATTGAAGCAAACCTCGGCCGCGAAATTTAAATCCATCGCCGCTGGCTTCATTGCCGTTATCCATCCGCTCGGCATACACCAGATTAGCCAGCGCCTCAGGATGATGGGCGTAACGCTCTTCCTGATCCCAAAGACCGACGCGCTGTGGCTTGCGACCACGGCGGCAGTCATCGATAGCAGGTTGATAATTTTCAGAGCCGCCAATACAGCCATAGACCTCCCGCATCCGCGCAGGCCGATAATTAAGATTTTCCGCTTTCGGCTGAAATGCTGATTCATGGGCGACCTGACTCAAAAAATGACAAATCCGTAGCGGGGTATCGATTTGGTATTGCGGCATATACAGATTCAGATAACCCAGCAAAGGCGTGCAATCCCGGCTACGCAGCACGGGGCACAACAACAGCAGCATCTCGAGTACCACCAGCGCTGCCTGCTGAGTCACCACGGCCAAGCGAGTCAGCAACTGCAGGGGATGAAACAGATAGACAGGGCTGGCGATGGTGGCAATGCCCAACGCCTTGAGTCGCTCCAGCTCCAGCGCCAGCAGATCCCGCGCCTCCTGCTCCGGGCTCTGCGCCATCAACTGCTGAAGATAACCACTCACCTGTTGCTGGTGTTCAGCCCCCCACTCGCTCGGATGCTGGACAATCAGCTTGTGCAATTTGACTCTATGATCCGGATGCTGCAGTGCGGCGGCGATTTCATCGGCACTCAGCTCGCCATTCTGATCCAGATCCAGTTGCTGGTAGATGGCGCGAAACGGTGCCGGTATCTGCTCCCCGGCCAGCACGATCTCGCGACTGGCCGCCTTGGTCTGGATCAGGCAGAAGCCTTGTCGTGCCAAGTCCAGCTGGCGAATAGGTTGCACATCTTGGGCGCGGACATAAACCTGGCTCAGGGCCGCAAAACCGCTGCGCACTCCCTTGAGTTCACACCAGATCTGGCCCTCGGCATCCGGGATCTGCGCCTGGATCGGCAATAGCTGATCCGGATCCGGACACTGGCAGCGATCGCTGAAATGCAGCGAGTCCCCCTGCTGCACCCGATCAAACAGCGCTTCGGCGCCTTGCAGATACAGCAGGGATTGTCCGGCCTCAACGCCAGCCGCGTTCTGTAACAAGCGCTCGATGGCGCCCGCCTCTTCATCACTGAACAGTTCGATATGCGCCCGATAGTCGTCGCGGTAGGTCCCCAGCGCCAGGGGCGCGACCGGGGTTTGCTGCAGCCCGAGAAATCCCACCCCATCCCCTGCGACAATGGGCACCTCGCAGTGCACCACAACCTCGAAGACACTGGGTGGCCCAGGCTCCAAAGCCAGCAGATGATCATCCACCACCACCCAGATACTACCCGTCACCGGCGCCAAGCTGGAGCCGGAGACCCCCGATAGCAGCTCGCAGGGCACCAACTGTTTGCGCACCCCGCCCACCATCCGACTCTGCAGATCGTGGCGCTGGAACTGCAGGGTACTTCCCACCTGCAACCGGCCTTCCGGCGCCCGCTCGGCCAGCAGATCTTCCTGAGTGCGATAGATGGGATAGGTATTGAGCAGCCGCGCCTTGACGCGACAATTCCAGTAGGCCGGTGGGGTTGCGCCGCCTGTGGCGGACGGCTGCTGGCTATGCCGCACATACTCCTCGCAATCGGCCACCCAGACCTCGGCCTGCAGCGCCACTAGGGCCTGGGAGCCGGCGGCCTTGTGGGTCACCAGCCCCTTGAGAAAACGCAGGGTGCGCAGTCTACCCTGCTCGTTGATCTGCAAGGAGCTCGAGGGCGTATCCAGCAAACGGATGGTGCTGCCGGCAGTCAGCTTGCCGAGCCGCTGCTGAATATCGTTGCCTCGCCGCACATAAATAGTTCGCAGCAGAGTCAGAATACGCTCCTGAGTCACCACGGGCTGATAGTGCTGATAATCGGCCAGATGCATATACAGGCTGTAGAGCCGTAGCTGGTTTCGCGCGGCGGCAGGGTTGGCGTGCGGCGCACGGCCATCCGTTGCCCCAGACGCTGCACTCGATGCGGGCGGAGCGGCCTCAGCCGGTGGCGAGCAGTAGTCGTGACGAATGAGGCAAAAGCCGTTGCTAAAGGCCAGCGGCTTACCATGCCAGTCGACGGTGGGATAGTTCCGGTTGAGCCGGTAGGCAATCACGGTACCATCCATCATGCAACGCAACGGCTGCTGAGCCCTATGCTGGGGCATGGTGGCGGCGGTGATATGGATGCCGCCATGCCAGCTGCGATTGCTACCCAAGATAAACTGGCCCTGTTGCTCGGCACTCAGCAGCGCTTCGATCTCGGCCAGATCAGCAAAGGGCTGGCCATCGGCCCGGCAGACCGGAAAACTAAGTCGCGTGGTCGCAGGCCCCGCCTCGACACCTGTATCGCCATCGGTCTGGACACGCGCTTGAGCGCGCGGTGCCGGGACTGGCCTAGCTGATTGCGCGGCAGCAACCGGCGTGGCCGGATTGGGGGCGCCAAATGGCCGCTCACCATGGGGGATGGACGGCAAAGAGGATGCCGCTGCTCGCGCCCCAGGAAAGGTGCCGACACTCGCAGGTACAGTGAGAACGGGATCAGCCATGCAAGACTCCGTAGCATCAATATCCCCGGCCACCGGATGGTGACGGGCTTCAGTGGCAGGAACCACTCGACGCCGCACAGCATGCCATCGCCGCCTTTTTAGCGCGCCTGACTGAATCAGCAGGCATAGGTCGCACACTCTTTAGGCAAACGCCGTTTTAATTGCCGTAGAAGCAGAAAATTGATTGACCGCAGGTCTGCTTTCTCATAAATTAGCGCCCCGTTGGCACCCCAAGGTGTGCAACAGGTGATGAACTCACGCCTAAATAAGAGTTCAACAACGGTGAGGTGTCCGAGTGGCTGAAGGAGCACGCCTGGAAAGTGTGTATACGGCAACGTATCGAGGGTTCGAATCCCTCTCTCACCGCCACATTAACCCTTTGAATCTCAAAGGGTTTTTTGCTTTTTGAGGCTTACGTGAAATTCCGCTGGATCAATGAGGTGGAACAACATGTATTTGAGCAAAAATTCAGCAGGTACATACTACACTCGCATCACTCTCCCTAAGTCGCTTCGTGACAAAGGACTCCCGTTTGCTATACGGACTTCGCTGGGAACAAAAGAGCGATCTGCGGCTATCGATCGTAACTTGCGTGTTGCTGCACTGGTGCGTGCTTGCATCGCCTCAGCCCCCTCTGGTTTAACGCACTCAATCTTTCTAGCCTGGATCCGACGCGAGATCGACGACTACAAGGCTAACCCTAGCTGTCTTCCTAGCCCTTCTAGCTCTTCTATGCCTACTTCAGTACCCATAGATGCCACCGCACAGGTATCGGAGCTACACAGCCCCATGGGTTCGCTCCAGTCAGATAATCCTGTAGTGGCCTTAGGGCAGTTACAATCTGAATTTATGGCGCGCAAAGCTAGTGATGGCATTACTCCTCGTTCACTCCAACAGCTAAAAACTCGTACAGATGCATTGGTGGTGGCATTGGGGGAGAGTTGCAGTGTTAACACGATAAAGTTCAAGCAAGCAGATGGATTCATTCGTGCGCTTTCTGCGCGCGGTCTAAAAGAAAAGACTATGCAAGAGTACAAGGCAGCTTGTAGCCAGATGTTGGCTTATGGCGTGAAAATGGAGTATTTAGGTCGAGATCCGTTTGAGCAGATCACCATTAAAAACAGTATGGCTACGCCAAGAACGCGGTGGGAACGCAGTCAGCTTGCAAAGTTATTTAGCTCAGAGAACTTTACCCAACAAGGCTATGCCAATGCAGACGACTACTGGATACCGTTGATACTGCTACATACAGGCGCCAGACCAGCCGAGATCTGTCAATTGCAAACTCGGGATGTTCTTGTTCGAGAGCAGATCCCCTGTCTTAAAATCACCAATGAGGGAGATGGTCAGTCGGTAAAGACAGCGCAGGCCAAACGCCTATTGCCAATCCACAGTAAATTGCTTGAGTTAGGATTTCTTCAATTTGTTGAACAAAGGCGAAAACAGGGTCACAAGCAACTTTTTAGCGGCAAAGCCACCGGAGCATTTGGGGAATGGGCAAAAAACTTTGAGACTCGGTTTTCACGCTACCTTAGCAAACTGGGCTTTCTGGCCGGACAACGACCAACAGCGTATGGCTTCAGACATACGATTATTGATGAGCTACAACAGATAGATACACCAGAACACGTAGTGGCCGACTTGGTTGGACATAGAAAAAGTGGGTTTACCTTTAGGCATTACGGCAAGGAAACTCCGGTAGAGCGACTGAAGCGGCAGATTGAACAGTTAAACTTTGCTGAGGAATTGAAACATGTGTGCAAGTTCAGGAGTGACTCAATCGGCGCAGTCAAGTGAACGGTAATAGGCCGTGATGTAAATTGCTACTACAGCTAGTCTGATAACGGCCTCTTCTGGTAGAGGTACAGCACTGGTGGCACTGTTACTGTCACCGGTGACACTGATGCTGTCACCGGTGACACTGATGCTGTCATTGGTGACATTGATGCTGTCATTGGTGACACTGATGCTGCCACTGCTGCCACTGCTGCCACTGCTGCCACTGCTGCCACTGCTGCCACTGCTGCCACTGCTGCCACTGCTGCCACTACTGCCACTAAAGTAGCCACATCAAATGTAGCGCATTCGTTGTCTAAACCAGGAATACCATTCTCTTTCAATGCAGTCGAACGTAATTCCAACTCTTGGCTTTGATAACAAAATTGTTCCACAGCTCGTCATCGGCACCGTCCGCGAAATCCTTATTATGCGCCTGTAACTGCTGCATTCGCAGATCTCGGACTGCTGATAATTGTTGTGTGATTTCAGTAAGGTCAGAGCATTTTCTGATGCAACCTGCGGCTACATCCAGTAAAACAATCTCGCACTCGATTGCTAACAAATCACTGATGGTCATGATGTTTTTAAGTAAATCATGTATTGCTCGAGATATGCCGTCAATAATCAGCGGGTCAGTTTTATGTAATTCAGCGGTCAGAGCAAAAACGTGTTGAGCTTTGTGCAACTCTTCTAGCTCACGAAGAATCGCGGCGATGTAGAGATTAGCCTCAACTATGTTGCCTTTTGCGCTCAACCGTTGAAACTCTTTAAATGGTCGCACCAAATATTCATGCCAATATATCAAATTCATAAATATTGCTCATTAGTAAATATATATATTTACAATTTAGAGCATTACTCAAGGTTTTCATCTGTAAGAAAAATTGACAGTTTAAGGTGGCGCTCAGTCAGTCGCGACGTAACATCATGATAAATAATGGATTTTCTCTCTTCTGTTAGCGAGGATGTTAGGTTGCGTGCTGATATAGCTGACAGCGTAGCAGTATCTGTGGTCACTCGTTTTATGTGCGGAGGCTTTCATGTGGTTATATGAAAAAATATATATAACCATTAATAAAGCAATTAAATTATATTTATATCTTCAAATATGGCGACTGTGTTTATTTATTCTTGCTAATAATTCCAGATCTCCATGAAAAATAATTGAATATTTTTCAAATTCCATTTGACTTTAATTTGATAAATATTATTCTCACCTGGAATTATAAAAAAAGAGGTGAGCGGGATGACTGGCGTATTAAAAAATACAGATAAATTCAAAAAAACATTGGGTGTTGCTCTTGAGGAAAATCTATCAATAAAGTTAATGGATTTTGCTGAAAGTACTGCAACAATTTATCGCAGAAAGACAAAACAATTGCAAAGGTGGATTGGTAAATATGTAATAACAGAGATAACAGCAACGTTCATGGAGCAGAAAATATGCAGTTGGCGTAAGAAATATAGCCCAAAAACAGTCAATGCTTATCTGGATCCTTTGCGGGCAACATTTAATCGAGCTGTAAGGGATGGAATTATTAAATGCAGTCCACTCGAAGGAGTAAAGACATGTAAATGGGTTCCTAAATCACATGATGCATTTTCTAAAGCGGAAATTGAACGGTTAACAAGTGAACAAGCTAAGTATCCTATTGAAGTTGCCATGATTAACATAGGGACGCACACGGGGCTGCGCGCAAGTGAGTTGCTAGCGTTAAGTGTTGAATCTATTGACATTATGGCTAGGCGCATAAAAATCGATCTGTCACTTGTCGATGGTAAATATAAAATACCAAAGACAACAGAATCTGAACGCCATGTTGATATACCTGATTGCGTTCTAAAAGATATTGAATTTTTAGTAGATAATGCGAGTAAGCGGAAACCTAAGACAATAGAATTTACGTTAAGTGACAATAGAACAAGGGCGAAATTAACTCGTCATTTTATTGCCTTTTGTGTCAAAGAGAATCGATTATACAGATCAGTCGATTATTTTCGTGATAAGTTTTTCAAGCCCTATTGCGAATCTGTTTCAGTACGATATAGAGGGCCTTCACAGTTTAGGCATACATTTACGAGTCAGTTGTTGACTGGTGGTGTGGCAATTGAATGGATAGCCATTCAATTGGGGCATACATCAACGGCGATGATCAGAAAACACTATGGCAAATGGTTAGAAAATGAAGCAGTAAACATCAAACAGCAGGTCAATCAAGTGTGGGCGGGAGGAACGGTTACTGATAACAAACAAAATCTTGAGACTGAAAGCTATGTGGCCAAAAAAGACACTATAACCCCACAGTCGGTGGATAGTGGATCTGTATGCCAGTCAATGGCTCCTCTGGTGGATTTAAATAATTTAGTGAAGAATAACCCAATGATCGCAATGATTATTAATTCGCTAATTAACAGCTATGGTTCATCTACTCCTTCTTCGGTAGCTGGATCTCAATTGGTGCCATCAGATTTGCAGGCAGTGATACCCCATGTTTTGTGTCCGTCTGGTAATGACTTATCAGGCTTGCAGAATTCTACCGGAGAACAGTGATGCAAAATTATATAGTTCATGTGTGGTCTATCGCATATGGGGCGCAGGAGTATTTATGGAGATGGGGCGTTATCCCATCTCGTGATAGTTCGCTATTAGCTGTATTAAACAGGCGTTTAGTCGGCAAAACGGTCTTGCTAAATAGTAGTTAATAGCAAGGTCACTCCTACACCGTACATGTTTGCTTCGCACATGTCCGTTGTTCTGCTTCGCAGACCGGAGACCTTGCCAGGGTTGCCACCCTGGACCCGCATACCCGCCGTAGGCGGAATAAGGGCGATAACAACATAAAAGACATAACCAGAAGAGCTGCCAACAGCCGGAGAATATGATGAAACAAAAAAATAGCAAGCAGGCGAACCTGCTCCAATCTCTACTCAACCAGCCAGATGATATTGCGTCATTGGAGCTTGCGCTCATGACGCTGATATCGACGGATGACCCATTAACCATCGATTCCGTGGCTACGACTTCGGGTCTGCCTCGAGATGGTGTCCGTCTGTTGCTCCCTTGCTATACACAAAGAAAGTCAGAGCGAATCGAATTACGCTGTTCCTGGACAGAGAAAAAACGCTGGGAACACAAGGCCAAGCTGAGCAACAAGACTGTCTCGCAACTGGCAGCGCATTCTCTAAATAGGCTTACTCTGCTCATTCCTCCCATCGAGCAGTTGCGCAAGGAGATTGATCTGGTTGTTAGAGAGCGAGTCCGATTCAACGGTTTGGTCAATCAAATAGCTAAATGGTGCAACACAGAACGCAGCGCAATTAGACAAGTAGAAATTTTAGCAGCGCTCGACGAACTGCTAGATCAATTCGAGTTTCACGACCAGCAAGTTATGCGCATCCTCCAGCATGACAATGGGGGGAAGCACTGATGGCTATCATTCGTTTTTTCCGTCATAACGGCATGGGTCAGGGCAAAGCGGATAGTCCCACTTGCTATATTCATGGCCCACGCGCTGCTCTTACCGATGAGCAGCGCAACAAGTACCACGAGCTCACTGAGATCCTGAACGATGCCAGGGGGCGCGGAGATAGCGACACAGTTAAAGAGGTGCTTTGGGAGCGCGATCTTATAGTGGGCAAGTTGCGTAAGCCAGCCCCTGTCGCTTTATCGAGCAACCGAGCTGTCGTGGAGTACGCCATTGCCCATAGCCCCCATAAATACAAATACAGCAGTGGCGTAATTGCTTACGCAAAGGAAGACAACGCCACATTGAATGCCAATCCGGCGATTGCTCGTGAGTTTCGCGAACTGTTCGAGGCGTTAGTGTTTGCCGGACTACCAGAAGAAGACCGGCTCATTGAGTGGGTTCAACACACTCATGAAGGAAATCTCGAAAACCACTTTGTGATCCCGCGCATTAACCTGCAAACCCAGAAGTATTTTAACCCGCACCCACCGGGAGCGGAGAAGGACTTCAACGCGATCAGAGATTATCTAAACGCTAAGTATCAACTAGCCAGTCCGGACGACCCCAAGCGGCAGCGCAAGATTAACCAGCAACCGCCTCGAGGCCCATATCCGGATCTGAAAATTTACTTAAGCAACGTCATTTCTGATATGGCCGCTGATGGCGAGCTTACCAACCGCCAGCAGGTCATCGACTGGCTAAATCAAAAAGAGACCCGTCAACTCTATGGCATCGTTAGCGTTGAGGCCAAGCGTGATTACCTGCGAGTAATGACACAGGGCAACCAGAAGGCGATACGCCTAAGAGGCCAGTTGTGTGGCCAACCGGGTGCAATGCCAGAACCTACCCCGGCACTAAAGCGGGATCTGACAGTGTTTGCCAATCGGGTGAATGAAGTCATAGCTAAACGCAGTCAATTCAATCGAAAACGCTACAACATAACGGCCCCTCTCAGTCCGCCCAGGCAACTAACAATCCAGCCGATATCTTTGGCGGGAGTAACGCATACCTCATCAGGGATGCGCGACAACAAGTTGGACCCGATATGTCAGCAAGATGGTGGCAACGCGCAGCAGGAACAAGCTCAGCAGGCTGCCTTACGCAAACAAGACACCGTGAGCGCGCGCGCAAGTGTACTAACACAACAACAATCTCAAAACACACAAAAACAACAACTAGGAACGGGATATGAGCCACTTACAACAAGAGGCATTGATTCAAATGAGTCATGCACACAACGAGCTGGAGATCCATTTAGAGCGACACGACCAAACTCTGCTACAGCAGCAAGCGCATTGTTTGCAGCAAGATCAGCAACTGCAATGGGCCAAGGTGCAAATCGAGCAACTGACGGAGTTAGTGACATCGCAAAACCACAACGAGCTGAAGATCCATTTAGAGCGACACGACCAAGCTCTACTACAGCAGCAGGAGCATTGTTTGCAGCAAGATCAGAAGCTGCAATGGGCCAAGGCGCAAATCGAGCTACTGACAGAGTTAGTGAAATCGCAAAAGATTTCGATATTGCAATTGAGCAAACACATAGAGCAGTTGAGCAAGCAGCTAGTGCAGTTGCCCATACAGATCGAGCAATTGACCAAGCAACAAGAGCAGGCGATACATTTGCTAGCCGGACCAGAAAACTCGGTGACAAACTGGAACAACTTGCTGGAAAACTTAAGGACAATATCCGAACGCTAACTCGCTGGATAACGAATCTGTATCGCGATGCGGATCTTGAGGCTAGTCGGTCAAACACTACCGGGCTGGCACCAGGTCAAATGGCAGAGCAAGATAGTAAGCAAATACCGACGACAAAGCCGATACGTGTCAAGGTCAGACCATCGGAGGAGAGCGAGTACCCGATGTAATAGATGGGAAGTACTATCACTGGAAGCATTGCTAGCTTGGACAGATATGCTGATTTCTGTGCAAAGTCTGTGCGAGTTAGTGCCCTGCTACTTAGCAAGAGGAAACTCGGCAAGGGCCAGCCTGTCGCTTTGCCACGCTCATTGCCGTACATGCGGAATACGTTGAATGTGAATCTTTCCAAGGCTACCTGAGTAAGAGGAATAAAGATGAAAGTTATGAACGAAATTTTGGCAATTTTAAAAGAACATCCGCAGACCAAATTCAGTGCGGTGCTAGCTGCCGCGCTGGCATCCGCTTGCAACGCAAGCTACGCAGTATCACTGCTAGATGTGTCTGCGAGCCTTGACGATAACGGCAAGAGACTGGTTGACCGGCTTGCTCGAATTACTCAGGAGTCTGATTACTCGAACGGTGCGCAGGATGAGGCTCTCCACCAACTTCGGGCGCTCGGGTTCATCCACTGAACGAGGAAAAATGGCCGAATGCCGCCACTATTGGCGGCTTTTTTCTACCTGATTACCAATGATTTGTGTGCTATCCGTCAATTGTCTCTAAATAGCTGTTCCGAATAGTAGATCACTGTGTTTGTGCTGCCTCTATGTGTGACGTTGGGCCATGCATCGCAGTCTAACCCTTGTCACTTCAGGCTTTGCCGCCCGATGACTGGAATGCCTTACAATGCATGGATTCCGGCAAAATGTAGCACTATTAGGCGCAGCTATTTAGAGTTCAGGATTAAAATTTATCATGGATAAGATACCCTTCGGACTGTAGCTATTTATTAAGGCCACGACCAATACCCCACACTTCATCATTAGGCTTGATGGCCACAGCCGGGCTTTGCGTACTTGATCTTTGATGTCAACGACACCACCTGTGGCGGGCAATTTCTTCGTGGCGTAGTTAGCCAGTTTGGCCAAGGTTTTTTGGGGCCAATACCCACACCTACGGTTAGGACTGTGTACTACTGAATGGTGGCTCGGATCTGGTGCCCGAACTCAACAAAATCCCCTGCCCACAAAGCGCCTAGTTGATCTCAATAGCGGGAACCATACTCTCCAGCGTGGTCGTCAATCGCTGGGACATATCGGTGGAATTCGGACGCGCCTTAGGGATTCTATTGACTGAAATATACTATTGGCCTGAGCTGTGAAACAGCTGCCCATGTCTTGATTTGAAACTGTTTCAGAGAGCGTAAAGCCCATGCCTGTATGGCATGAGCTTTAGCATTACTAGATGAGAAATTCGTCCTTTGATCTACCAGCCGCTACTGCTTCAGCAATCGCCTTAGGCATGCGGCCCTGACCTGTCCAGGTCTTCTCCTGGCCATCCTCGGTATACTTATACTTTGCAGGACGAGGATCGCGCTTAGCCTTCACAGTTCCGTCGGTCTTTACTGTGGTAGCAGAACTAACCAGCTCACTCGGGTCGATCCCTGCTTCCTTCAGCATCTTGGCGAAATCAGCCAGCTTTTGCAGGCGTTCAGCTGATTCCTCTCTCAATTTGGTTTCGTGCCGCTCACGCTCAGCGAACACCTCGTCGAATTTTGCCTTAGCTTCTACCAATTGCTCAAAAGAGAGTTCACGCAGTGAAGCACGTAGACTGCGAATATTGAGCAGGGTTTTCAAAAAATCGTTCATTGATGGCCTCATTATTACATTTATTATTCAAGGAATTATTACCCAGTTCATATAACAGCTCCAGAGTTTTTTGGCAGCAATCAGCTCTAACAAAATAGTGGTTTATCACAATACGTGAAATTACAAGCAGTAGGTTCTAGCCCGAGCTAGGGATGCCACATAACTGATATCTGTTGTGCTAGCGACTAAATGATACTTTGAGCTAACTACCTCGAGTCAAACTCTAGTGTTTACGAAAAGATATATACGCCACAAGCAACTTTGGACGATAAGACATGCCAAGTACTGGCTAAATGCTCAAGTTCAGCAGAGAGTGTTTTATAAGGTAATTCCATTGGAGGCTTCTTGAGCAGGAATATGTCATACAACATGAAAAAATTTCAAAATTTTCGCATGTTTTTTCATACCAGCGCGATGCCGCGCTGAACAGTTATCCATTGATAAGAACAATACGTTTAAATAAGAGGAGTCAAGCTCTTTAGAAAAATAATCATTTGAAAATCAGATTCGCTCCATGAGAGCCGATCTGCACACTCAAAACTACTACTGAGTTAGAAGTGACATTGAATAGCCGCTGGTTAAAAAGGAGCACGAAAAGAGCGGATGATAAAAATGAAGAACTAGAAAGTAATCAGAGAGAGCCAGGATGATTTATGGTTCGTTATTTTTAATTTGCTCTCAAATATAATAAGTGGACGTGTTTTTTGAAAAAACAAGGGCAGAACTTTCAAAAAAGTATAAAATTCCACACTTAGTTTTTAGTTAGTATTAAATATTGTTGCATTGCTGCTTAATTTTACAATCTGCTGCATGAAAATTCGCTGCCTGAGCACAGTATATGACCGAGTTCAGCGAGGTGTCTTGAGCGTATGTCATTAGTATTTCACAGTATCTTGCGAAGATAACTGGCTGCCTACTTGTAACCACCTAGTACACAAAAATGGTCTGTTTTTGTTAACCATGCAAGAAAAAAGGATTTTCAACAAAAACAGCGAAGAGTAGGATAGAGACTCAAATTGCGACCAGGATGAGACCTAAACGGCAACAATGCGTGGGTGCAATGACACGGCCCTGCGGTAGCTAACGCCATCATAAGGTGACTAGTTATGGATCTCGCTCGATCCGTGTTCTAAAGGTCCATTTTGGTGCTTCTTATCTATGTCTAGCGCAGTTAGAAGATGAGATTCGAGAAGGGCATATGTCATGTTAGGCGGACATTTTCCGCCTTTGCCGATTAGATCTACAAAGCACACGACACATCATTTTGATAGGAAAAGGGGTTTTGAAACATTCTACTGGCACTGATTACAGACTAAGCAGAACAACTCAGCGATCTTATGCGGACTTGTTCAGGATAATACATTGTTATGCATCACGAGAAGTCGCCGGAGATTTGAGGGAAAAATGCCAATCACACAGCAACGGTTGATAAGACTTTATATTGAGCAACTTAAAGTTTTGAAGGATGTGGGTATCTCATTTGGAGACCATCCACTAACTGCGATTTTGGGCCCAAATGGTACTGGGAAGTCGACAGTACTTCATGCGTTAGCTTGTGCTTTCGAACCAAATACACCCCAAGGAGAGGCATACAAATTCAGTAGCTTCTTTCTTCCCAGCACTGATGCGCTTTGGGAGGGAAGCAAGATGACCCTGACGCATTCTTATCGTGAGGGTCAAGTTGTCCATGAGGATATTCCTCAGCCTTACTCTAAGGCTAGTGATCGCTGGATACCTAGGTACGCAAAAAGGCCTAAAAGAGATGTGTTCTATATTGGTATTGATAAGTGCGTTCCGATGATTGAGTCAGAAAATCGTCAAGTACGAATTAACTATCAAACGACACAAATTAACGAAGAAATCGTTTTAGACATCCTAAAAAAAGCTTCTTTTGTCCTCGATCGAAAATATACAGCCTTCAATCAGCACAGCGCGCAAGGGAAGGAGTTCATAGGTGTAGGTCTTGAAGGATTGAAATATTCTGCACTCAGTATGAGTGCGGGTGAGCAGAAAGTTTTCTATGTTCTAGAAAAAATTTTTAAGGCACCGAAATATTCTCTGATACTTCTTGATGAACTTGATTTGTTGTTGCACGAGAAATCATTAAAAAGGCTCGTGGCTGTTATTAACGAAAGAGCTAAAGCAAAGAATCTTCAGGTTGTCTTCTCGACCCACCGCGAAAGTTTGGTTGATTTTGAGGATGAGATAAATATTCGCCACCTATTTACAGGGCCGCAAAAAACTTATTGCTTTGAACAAACGAAGCCTGACGCGATTGCAAGGCTGACAGGTGCTCAGCCAAAGCCAATTGAAATCTATGTTGAAGATGAGATGGCTTCCGCAATAGTTCGCGTAATTCTGGGGAAATTGAAAGCGAATAAATGGGTTTCCGTTGGAAAATTCGGTGCAGCAATAAACTCTTTCACTATGGCTGGAGGGTTACTCATGAGGGGAGATGACTGCCAAAATGTGTGTTTCGTATTAGACGGTGACCTCTACCGCGGTGAAAATGATATAGAAGCTCAGGTCAATCGTGTCGTTACAGGGCATGGCGAGGAAATTGATAAAATTAGGCAAGCAGCAAAAGCTCTTATTTTGAGCTTTGGTCTTCCTGACGGCCAGCAGCCAGAACGCTATTTTCATGCTTCGCTTTGTCAACAGCCTGTGACGAATGACGATGCTCATAATGAAATTGTTGAAGCCGCGCAGGACGTCGGAGTTGTTGCAAACGACCATTGCATATTCCCACGCATGGCGATCGCTCAATAACATTCATGCCGATCACGTAATAACATCCATGCCGATCACTCAATAAC
>NZ_BAAGVN010000308.1:0-14938 GCF_054780855.1 Pseudaeromonas pectinilytica | reverse complement strand
TGCTCAAAAAGCAGTAATAGATCAGAGTAGCCGATCGCTGTCAAGCGATTGATAATGTTTCAAACAGGTGCGGAATGACGGGTAAAGGCAACACTACGGCATCCGTACCGCAGAGCCGCACTCGCGATTTGCTCCGGTGTGGCCGCAACCTGCAACGTGGCCGAGTCTCGTGATTTGCTGATATCCCAGTTCTGGCAAAAACGGCAGGTTAGATTACAACCGACGGTACCGAAGGAGAGAACCGGCGTGCCCGGTAAAAAATGGAATAAAGGCTTTTTCTCGATAGGATCGATACACAGGCCACTGGATTGGCCATAGGCGGTCAGCACTATCTCGCCCGACTCGGCCATTCGCACGAAACAGACCCCGCGTTTTCCTTCTCGTAGTTGGCATAACCGTGGGCACAGCGTACATTCCACCCGGCCATCATCGAGTCGACGCCAGTAACGGGTTTTGCATTTTTCACTGATTTCTGTCACGACACACCTCCCGACCACTCTATAATCCTAGGGCAGGAGACAGTGTTTCACCTGAACTGATGTCGATACATGGAGTCCTCATGAGCGCAATTCGTCAACCTGCAGTGGCTGGTCACTTCTATCCGGCAGACGCGGCCGAGATCACCGACTGGCTGGCAACATTGCCGGTATCCGAGCCGCTGGAGTTTTATCCACCGCGCATGTTGCTGGTGCCTCATGCTGGCTATGCCTATTCCGGAGCCCTGGCGGCCCTCGCCATCCAGCAGATCCCTCGCGGTCGCTATTCCCGAGTCATCATGCTGGCTCCTGGCCACCGTGTGGCGGCCCAAGGGGTACTCTTACCCGCCGAACAATGCATCGCGTTCGCTACGCCGTTGGGCGAGGTGCCGTTAGATCGGGAGGTACTGGACTATCTCTATCAGCAAGCCGATACCCAATATTCGGAAGTGGCGCATCGTCACGAGCATGCCATCGAGGTACAGCTGCCGTTGCTGCAGCATCAGCTCGGCCACTTCCAGCTGACGCCACTGATCGTCGGCCATTATCCGGCCAAGAAATTGGCCCGTCTGCTGCGCCCCTTGCTGAATCCACAGACCCTGCTCATCGTCAGCAGCGATCTCTGTCACTACCTGAGCTACCTCGAAGCGCAACATCAGGATACCTTCACCCTCACCCAGATCATGGCGCTGGAAGCGGATCTGGTGCCGGAGCAAGCCTGCGGCAGTGAAGCGCTGAACGCCATGCTGTTGCTGGCCCGCAAACTGGGCCTCCGCCCCCGCTTGTTGGGACAACACAACTCTGGCGATATCACCGGCGAAAAACTCAACGTGGTCGGTTATGCCGCCGTGGCCTTCTATGCCTGATCCGGATGGCATGCTGCGGCAAGGCCAGAATGGCCTCCCCATACTGTCGACACGGCAGCAAGAGAGTCTGCTGAGACTGGCGCGTCTGGCCATCCGCAGCCACTGGCATCCTGAACTCATCTGCGAACTGCCGCTGGCCCAGGAGCCGATGGCTTGCTTTGTCACCCTCCATAAGCGGGGAGAATTGCGCGGTTGTATCGGTTGTCTGGAGCCGGAGAAGCCCCTGGCAGATGCCCTGGTCTATTTTGCGCAGGCGGCCGCGTTTGGCGATCCGCGCTTTGTCGCGCTCAGCGAAGCCGAGCTCGACGAATGCCAGCTCAGTATCTCGCTGCTGGGCCCTCTGCAGCCAATACCGACACAAACCCGAGCACAAGTGTTACAGGCCTTGCTCCCGGAAGCAGACGGTCTCTGGTTGCAATCACCCGGCCACAGAGCCACCTTTCTACCCGCCGTCTGGCGTGAACTTCCGGATCCGGAGGAGTTTCTGGATCATCTGCTGCACAAAGGCGGCTGGTCGCTGACGGGCTGGCAGCAGGAGATGCAAGGATTTCGTTATCGCAGCCTGGAAATAGCAGAAAACGGCACCAAATGAAGTAAATTGCTTTCGTTTTTAACCTGCTGTGACGATGACGGTTCAGCAAATGTAAAAGAGTCATTCAAGTCACAGCTGTCCCTTGTCATCCCCCGGCCTACCTGACAGAATCGCCCGTCGGTAGCGCAAGTTTGCCCTTCGCGGGTGATGTCTGTTTTCTGTAGTTGTGATCTGAAGGACCAGGAGTTTGATCCGGAACACCTCCCCGTTATCCCTGTTTGTGTTCAGCCTGGATGGCCAACGCTACGCTCTGCCATTGTCGCAGGTGGGATCCGTGACTCAAGCCGCCGCCGTCACCCGTGTCGGCCAACTGCCTCCCGCCTTGCTCGGTCTGCTGAATGTGCATGGCAGCTTGTTGCCGGTACTGGATAGCCGTTATCTGGTCGATTCCCCCTCGCGTCCAGTTGGTGTCGATGATCTGTTTTTACTGCTGCACGTCGCGGACAAGGGCTGGGTCATGCCCGCCGATGCCGTGCATCAAGTGCTGGCTCTTCCCTCTGAGGCGCTCTGCTACGACAGCCCGCTCCTGAGTCATAGCGGTTGCTGGCTCGGTTGGTTCGAGCAGGACGGGCATGCGGTCCTGATCCTGGATCTGGAACAAACCCTGCGACGTTACGCCCTGCTGACGACCGATGGACTGCATCATGGTTGAGCTCTGCCCACAGCCAGGACTGAATCCTCTGCAACGTCAGTGGATGGGTGACTATATCGCGCGTCACTACGGCCTGTATCACAGCCCCGAACGACTACCAGAGCTGGAGCGCAAGCTGGAGCAACTGGCGCCTCGGCTGGGGCTCGAGCACGGCGCCCAACTGAGTGAACGCCTTCTCGGTAACCAGCTGACCGCCGAGGAGGAGCAGTTACTGATCGAAGGGCTGACCATAGGCGAGACCTACTTTTTCCGCGAGCCGGAAGCCATTCAGGCCCTGCTCGACTCGATACAGCCCGAGCTCAGACGGCAACGGCCCATTCACCAACCCTTACGCCTGTGGAGCGCCGGTTGCGCCAGTGGTGAAGAGCCTTACTCATTGGCGATGGCGCTAGACAGCCAGACCCTGCGCAATAACCACGCTGGTTTCTCGTTATTAGCCACCGACATCAATCGCCAGTCGCTGGAGAAAGCCCAGCAGGGCTATTACACCGCCTGGTCATTTCGCGCCACCCCGACCCACTACAAGCAACGCTATTTCCGGCTACAGAGTGATGGGCGTTGGTTGTTGGATCCGGCGTTGCGGCAACAGGTACAGTTTGCCCAGCTCAACCTGGCAGCCCCGGATTATCCATCCATCCTCAATGGCACCCATGAGCTGGACATCATCTTCTGCCGGAATGTGCTGATGTATTTCAGCGACGACACCATCACCCAGATTGCCGACCGTTTCGCCCGTTGCTTGCGTCCGGGGGGCTGGCTGGTCTTGAGTCAGACCGAATGCTCGCAACTGTTTCAAGCCGAGTTCGATACGGTCCAGATTGGTGGTGCCTTCTTGTATCGCAAACGCGATGCAAGCCGCCCGCTGAATATACCAAGCGTCACCCCGGCTTATCCGGGGCATGCGACCCTCTCCCCTGCGCCGACGGAGGCCCAGAGCCCGCTCCAGCTGCGGCAGCAAGTCGAGCCCGTCGAGAGCCGGATCACCAGTACCGAACTATTCGCCCAGGCCCGGCAACTGGCCGATCAGGGTGAGTTGCTCACCGCCAGAGCTCTGTGTGAACAGGCGCTGCAGCACCACAAGCTGTTCTCGGAAGGACACTACCTGCACGCCATGATCCTGCAGGAGTTGGGGGAGATCATGGCGGCACGTACCGCCTTGCGGCGGGTACTCTATCTGGCGCCGGAGTGTGCCATGGCCCACTACGCACTGGGTTTATTGGAGCTCAAGGCCGCCGACACCCGTAGCGGCGAGCGTCATCTGGATCAAGTGCAACGGCTGCTGGCAGCACTCTCCCCGGAACAATTGCTACCCGGCTCGGAAGGACTCTCCGCCGGACAACTGCAGGATATGCTGCTGCAGCGCCGACGGTTGCAGGGTTAAGGAACCATGATGAGCCACATACCCGATAACACCACCGAAATCCTGCAAGCCCGGGCTCGTAAGCTGGCCCAACCCAGAACGCACAGCGAAGAACAGACCCGGCATCTGGACATCACCTGTTTTACCGTGGCGCAGGAGTGTTACGGGTTTGAGTCCCGTTTTATCCGCGAGATCATCCCGGTCAGCCAGATTACCCCGCTGCCTGGCGTACCCGCCTTTGTCGCCGGGATCATGAATCTGCGCGGACGCATTCTGTGCCTGATGGAGCCGCGTCATCTGTTAGGATTATCAGCTCCCGCCCCCAAGGAGCGTTCGTTGGTGATCGTATTGGCTGGTGCGGATCAGGAGTTCGGCTTGCTGATCGACACATTGACCGGCGTCTGCCGTCTGCCATTGCACAGCCTGCAGGAACATCTGCCCACCCTGAGCGACCAGGGGCGCCGTTATCTGCACGGCATAGGCCCGGATCAACTGATACTGCTCGATGCCCAAGCCATGCTGCTCGACCCCAGGCTGCGCATCGAAGACGAGATTGATTAATTTAAAATTACTAACGAGGGAACCGTTCATGCGCTGGACCATCGGAAAGAAACTAGCCACCCTGGTGGGCGTCATGCTGTTGACACTGGGGACCATCAGTTTCATCACCTACAGCAATATCGATCGCATGATCAGCAATACCGGGCAGGTCACCCATACCTTCACCATGATCAACGGCAACAGCCATTTGATCACCCAACTGTTCGCGGCCGAAGCGGCGCAACGGGGTTATCTGATGTCCGGCAATCCGGATTATCTGCAAGCCTACCGCGACCACCAATCGCAAACCCGTCGCTATCTGACCAATCTGCACGCCTCGGTGCGCAGCAACGATACTCGCACGTTGCTCAGTGCCCTGGAAGGCAAGCTCAACAGCCGGTTCGACAGCCTGGACCTCGGCGTCAGCATGTATGACAAAGGACAAATCACCGAGTATCAAAAATTGATCCAGCAAGGAGTTGGCCTGCGCTTGATGAACGAGGTTCAGGAGAATCAGCAGCAGATCGAGCAATTGGAGCAGCAACTGGCGACCCAGCGCCAACAGGAACTGCTGGAGAGCAATCACATCGCCCTGAACTTTATTTTGTGGGCCACCCTGCTGACCCTGCTGGGCATTGGCGCAGGCAGCTTTTATCTGGTGCGCAGCATCAGCTCGCCACTGCACGATCTGACCGCCGTCGCCGAGCGAATTTCCCAGGGCGATCTCAGTCTGCCGCCGCCCCAGATCGGCCAACGCAGCGACGAAATTGCCATCCTGGCCCAGGCCTTTACTCGCATGAGTGGCTACCTGCACAGCATGTCCGAGGTCGCCAAGGCGCTGGCCAACAACCAGCTGCAAGCCGATATCACCCCGCTGTCCGAGCGGGATGAGCTGGGACATGCCTTTGTCGCCATGACCAGCAACCTGCGCAATCTGGTCACCGAAGTGCAGGAGGCGGCCCGCCAGATCAGCGGCTCCTCCTCGCAGATCGCCGCCCTGACCTCGCAACTGGCCGCTAGCTCCACGGAAACCGCGGCCGCCGTCTCCGAAACCTCCACCACCCTGGAGGAGATCAAGGTCACCGCCCAGCAGGTGAATCAGAAATCGGCCTTCGTCTCCGATTCGGCGCGCAGCACAGCCCAGATGACCCAGCACGGCCAGAAGAGCGTCGGCGACACCCTGCAAGGCATGCACAAGATCCGCCAGCAGATGGACTTCATCGCCGAAAGCATTGTCCGCTTGAGTGAACAGAGCATGGCGATTGGCGAAATCATCACCTCGGTCAGCGATCTGGCCGGGCAGTCCAACCTGCTGGCGGTCAATGCCAGCATCGAGGCCGCCAAAGCGGGCGAACATGGCAAGGGCTTTGCGGTCGTGGCGCAAGAAGTGCGCAGTCTGGCCGAGCAATCCAAAGAATCCACCGAGCAGATCCGCCGCATCCTGAATGATATCCAGAAAGCGATCAGCGGTGCCGTCATGGCCACCGAACAAGGCGGCAAGACGGTCGAGATCGGGGTGCAGCAATCGGCGGAAACCGAAACCGCCATCCAGACCATAGGTCAGGGCGCCACCGGCACGGTCCAGGCCGCCGCCCAGATCCTCGCCTCGACCAACGAGCAGGTGGCGGGCTTGAATCAGGTCGCCATCGCCATGGACAACATTCGCGGCGCCAGCGACCAGATCGTCATCAGCATGCGCCAGGCCGAAGAGGCGACGGCGTCGCTCAACCAGATGAGCAACCGGATGTGGGATCTGGTCGAACGCTTCAGGATCCGTTGATGACCGATCTGGAGAGTCAGCTGCGGGCTCGGCTGCTGCAAACTTTTCTGCTGGAGGCCAGCGAGCAGCTGAGCCTGATGACGCGCACCCTCGACGAGCTGGAGCTGGGGGGCGACCCCGTTCAGCCGCTGGAAGTTTTCTACCGCGCCGCCCACAGCCTCAAGGGCGGTGCCCGCATCGTCAATCTGCCGAGTCTGGAATATCTGTGCCAGTCCCTGGAGAGTGTGCTGGCCCTGCTGCGGCGCCAGGTCTTGTCGCTACAACCGGCGCTGCTCGAATTGCTGCGGCAGTGTGTCGAGAATCTGGAGAGCCAGCTGCAGGGTGCCGAAGCTCCCCTGCCCGGCCGACTGACCACCCGCGCTTTGGCGCTGCGCCAGAGTCTGGACAAGCTGGCCAGCGGTTCGGCTACCTTACCGACGCCCCCTACACAACCCATCGCACTGGATCCCGTCGCTCCTGATCCAGTCGTCCCGCGCCCCCCCGAATCGATAGTCGTCGAGCCAGCGATGCAGGCAGCGCCTCTCCCGCTGGCAGCGTCGCAGACTCAGGATCCGAGTGCCGTTTCAGTCGCCCCGGCGATGTCGGCTGCAGGCAGCAGCCCGCCGCGCCAGATCAACGAGCCCATGCCCCCTGCTCCGGCAACGAAGCCGCCACAGGCTTCGGCACCAGCGGCCGCAGAAGGGCTGGATCCGCTGAACCGGGTGTTATATCCGGGGCGGGAAGAGAGCGTGCGTCTGCCGGTCGCCCGGCTGGATGACTTGCTGCTGCAGGCCGAAGAGATGACAGCGCTGAAACTGGCCCTGCGTCAGCAGGTGCTGGAGCTCAAAGGCTGCCTCGATACCCTGAGCCAACTGCGGCACCGCCAGCAGCACTCCACAGCGGATGAACCCCAGGATCTGGATCGGCAGTTGGCCGATCTCGGCAAGTCCCTGCTGCGGGTCAAACGGCACGGTGAACAGGAGGCACGTCAGGCCGGAAGCCTGATCGAAAAACTGATTGCCGATGCCAAGGCGTTGTTGATGTTTCCGTTTGCCTCGCTGACCGAAGGGCTGGCCGCCATGCTGCGCGACATCGCCCAGGAGCAGGGCAAGCAGCTCACGGTGCAGATCCAGGGCGAGAGCCTGGAGCTGGATCGCCGCATTCTGCAAGGCCTGCGCGACCCGCTAATCCATCTGCTGCGCAATGCCATCGATCACGGCATCGAACTGCCCGCCGAGCGTGAACGGAACAACAAGCCAACCCGCGGTCGGATCCTGATCCAGGCCCGCTGCACCGAACAGGGTAAGGCCGAGATCCTGATCCAGGATGATGGCCGCGGCATCGACCGCCAAGCCCTGCAAGAGGCCGCCCTGCGCGACGGCTATCTGACCGCGGAGCAGGTGTCGCAACTTGGCGATGAGGAGGCGCTGCAACTGATTTTTCGCTCCGGGCTCTCGACCCGCCGCGAGGTGAGCCACCTCTCCGGTCGGGGTCTGGGCATGGCGATCGTGCAGGAGCAGATCGAAAAGCTCGGTGGCCACATCCGCGTCAGCAGCCAAACAGCTCAAGGCACCCGGTTTGTGCTGGAGTTACCGCTGGCGCTGGCCAGTTTCCGTGGCATCCAGATCCGGGTCGGTCAACGGCGTTTTGCCGTGCCGACCCTGAGTACCCAGCGCGTACTGCGGCTGGACAGCTCACAGATCCACTCCATCGAGGGGCGCCCCACCTTCAGCCTGGATCAGCGCACCGTGCCCATCGTCTCGCTAGCCGGGTTACTCGGCATCGCCGCCGATGCCCCGGCCGCCTCCGGCATGCAGGATCTGCTGTTACTGGGGCAGGAGCAGGAGCCCATCGCCTTTGCCGTCGATGATGTATTGGGAGAGGACGATCTGCTGGTCAAGCAGTTGGGGCCGCAATTGCTGCGAGTGCGGCATATTGCCGGAGTATCTGTGCTTGGCGATGGCACTCTGCTGCCGCTGCTGAACACCCATGATCTGCTCAAATCAGCCCGTGGTGCCCCGAGCCAGCTCCCTGCGGTGTTCGAGAGTGACGAGCCTCGAGCCAGTACCGCACACCGCATCCTGGTGGTCGATGATTCGATCACCTCGCGAACCCTGCTGAAAAATGTGCTGGAATCCTATGGCTATGAGGTCAAGACCGCCTGTGATGGCCTCGACGCTTTGACCTTGCTGCAGAGCGAAACCTTCGATTTGGTCAGCTCGGATGTGGAAATGCCGAAGATGGATGGCTTTGAACTCACCGCACACCTGCGGGCCGACGAGCAATTCAGTCGTTTACCGGTGGTGCTGGTGACCAGCCTGGAGTCTGTCGAGGATCGGCAGCGGGGTGTCGATGTGGGGGCCGATGCCTACATCGTCAAATCGAGTTTTGATCAGAGCAACTTGCTGGAGATCATCCGCAAGTTTCTCTGATCCTGAAAGCCAGGAGTGAAGCATGATACGGGTTTTAATAGTCGATGACTCACCCACCTCGGCGCAGTTACTCAATGAGCTGTTTCTGGCGGCCGGCGACTTCGACGTAGTCGGCTGCGCCACCAGCGGTAGTGAAGCCCTAACGCTGTGCGCCCGGCTGCAACCGGATATTGTCAGCATGGATGTGCTGATGTCCGATCTCGATGGCTTTGAAGTCACCCGCCAGATCATGGCCAGCACACCGGTGCCCATCGTCATCGTCAGTGCCGAAGCCGACGACCAGCTCGGCAGCCTGAGTCATCGCGCCCAGGCGGCCGGGGCGCTAGGGGCGCTTCGCAAGCCTCGCGTCAGCACGGCCAGCGATCTGGCGCACCATCGCGAGGAGTTGCTGTTCACCTTTCGCGCCATGGCCGGCGTCAAGGTTGTGCGCCGCCGCACCAGTGCCGCCGCCCCCCGGCAAGTACTCACTCACCAACCACCCCGGGTGGTGGTGATTGGCGCCTCGACCGGCGGCCCCCAGGCGCTGCAAAGCCTGCTCGAGCCACTGCCTGCCAGTTTTCCACTCCCGATCCTGGTGGTGCAGCACATCGCCAATGGCTTTACCGATGGCTTCTGCCGCTGGCTCGGCTTGCGACTGGCGCTGCCGGTGCAGCTGGCCCGCAGTGGCGAGATGCCCCAACCCGGCTGCATCTATGTCGCCCCGGAAGATCGTCACATGGGACTGGGGCCGGATCGCCGCATCCAGCTCGCCCATGCAGCACCAGAACATGGTGTCTGTCCGTCGGTCTCCTATTTGTTTCGCTCGACCCACCAGCTGTATGGGGGCGCAGCGATCGGCATCCTGCTCAGCGGCATGGGCCGCGATGGTGCCGCTGAACTCAAGACTCTGCATGATGCCGGAGCCTGCACCCTGGTGCAGGACGCGGACAGCAGCGTGGTTCATGGCATGCCCGGCGAAGCAGTTCGCCTGCAGGCCGCCACCCGGATATTAGCCCCGGCCGCGATGGCCACAACGCTCTGCCAGCTGCTCGGCCAGCCGCAGCGTTCCTGATACGAGGAAACACCATGTTCTCGTCATGGCTCAACGAACACGAAACGCTCTCGGTACTGATCGTCGAAGACAGTCAGACCCAGGCCAACCAGCTGCGCTACCTACTGGAAAAACATGGCTTCGCCGTCCAGCAAGCCTTGCACGGCAAGGAAGCCATGGCGCTGCTGGAGCAGAGTGATCCCCATCTGGTGATCAGCGATATCCTGATGCCGGAGATGGATGGTTACGCCCTGTGCCACGCCATCCGCCAGCATCCCCGGCATCGTGATCTGCCGGTGGTGTTGCTGACCTCGCTCTCCAGCGCCCGCGATATTTTGCTGGCCCTGGAGTGCAAAGCCGACCATTTCATCACCAAGCCCTACAACGAATCCTACCTGCTGTCGCGGATGGCCAGCATCCTGGAAACCATGCGTCAGCGGCTCTCGGGCCTGTTACCGGAACACACCGAATCCGACATTTTCTTTCAGGGCGAGTGGTTTCATATCAATACCGATCGGCAACGGATCCTGGATCTGCTGATGGCGACGTACGAAGCCATGGTGCTGCGCAATGATGAGTTGATTACCACCCAGCACGAGCTTAGTGAGCTCAATGGCCAGTTACAGTTGGCCGTGGCCGAAGCCAACGACGCCCACCAGCAGAGCCAGCAGATCCTGGCTGAACTGTCGGCTCGGGATCGGGCCATTCGCCAGACCAATGAAGAGCTGCGTCTGGTACATGGCATCGAATCGCTGGTCAACCAGAGCCGGGATCCCGGTGCCCTGTGCCAGCTGGTCTGCGATCGCCTGAACCAGTCCACCCTGTTTGGCATCATCGGCGGCGTGCATATCCGCCTGCTCAACGAACATGAGCGCAATACCGGCCAATTGGCCAATCACCACTGCCAACCCTGTTTCAGCGTGCGTCATCTGCAACTGCTGGCTGGCCCCATTGCCTCGGAGTGCGAACCCGGCTCCACCCCGGCGGGGCGGATGGTGATCCCGCTACTGGCACAGCTACAACCCATAGGTCTGCTGTGCGCCCAGACCCGGATCGGCCTGCAGCTCGACCCACAGCAACGGGAGTTGCTGGAGTCGCTGGGGCGGCAGATCGGCATGGCCCTGGAGAATATCCGTCTGTTCGAGGAGACCCGGGTGCTGTCGTTGCACGATCCACTCACCGGATTAGCCAATCGTCGTCATCTGGAGATCGCCTATAGCAACCTCCAGGCCCGAACCAGCCGCAGTCAGCAACCCTTCGGCCTGATCCTGCTGGATATCGACCACTTCAAACGCTTCAACGATACCTATGGTCATCCGGAAGGGGATCAGCTGTTGATCCGGGTTGCCGAACAGTTACGGCAGTGCCTGCGCAGCACCGATCTGGCCGTCCGCTTCGGCGGCGAGGAGTTTATGTTGTTGGTCGCTGACAGCCAGACCGAGCAGTTGTTTGCCCTGGCCGATCGCATCCGGCAACTGCTGCAGCAGGATCTGGCGATCACCGCCAGCTTCGGCCTGGCTTGCTATCAGCCTGATGAGACATTGAGCCAGATGACCGAACGAGCCGACGAAGCCCTGTATCGCGCCAAACATGCCGGACGCAATCGGGTGATGCTGGCCCAAGGCGAGGCCATCCGCTGAGCCCCGAGCCATGGATCCGCACTCACGGCTGGAGCTATCGAGCTGACGCTCAGCGCTGACGCCCCCAGCGCCATAGCAGGACCAATGCCACCCCGGCCAGCAGGCTGGGGTACAAAAATAGCCGGGGTAACTGTTGCCCCAGCATCGCCTCCAGCAGGTTGCCGAGCACACTGAACAGCAGCCCTGCCGACAGCAACACATAAATCGCCCGAGTCGGGAGTCCCTTGCGCTGGGGGTGACACCACCAGCCCCGGCTCATCATCAACGGCAGGGCTATGACTCCGAGCAGCAGCAGGTGCATCACCGGCGTCAACCGGCTGCTGAGTAGCACTTCAACCCAACCCCAGACCATCAAGGCGGCGATGGCCCCTATGGCCAGCCACCACCAGATGGAGGGCAGCGACTCGGTTGCCGTGGTGCTGTGGTGGTGAGTGACGGGCTTGTGAGCTCGGCCTCGGGCCGACGTGGTAGAAGGATGTGACCCCATGATTCAACTCCTGTTGCCAGATAGGTCTCCATGCTAACCGACTGTTGCTACCCGGCGTTTGAAGCGCGACACAGTTTCCTGCGCGTCCGGTTTATCGCCCCGTTTAAATAAGGTTCACCTTGCAACCCAGATTGCGACAACATCGTCGCTTAAATCTTGTTATTCTTGTCGGCAGTTAAGAATCAACGAGGTTTTTCTTTCCACCCCAGGCTGTTTTTTCGTGCAGCCCATCGACCTGAGGTGAGCTATGTCCCATTCCCTTCCCCTGATCACCACTCTCGTGGGATCACTCGTTCTGGCCTTCATCTTCGGCATGCTGGCGCATCGTCTACGACTGTCGCCCATGGTGGGTTACCTGATTGCCGGAGTACTCTGCGGCCCCTTTACTCCTGGTTATGTCGCCGATGGCGCAATAGCCCCCGAGCTGGCTGAACTGGGCGTGATCCTGCTGATGTTTGGCGTCGGGTTGCACTTCTCACTCACCGATCTGATGGCCGTCAAACGCATTGCCGTGCCCGGGGCCATCGGCCAGATCGCCATCGCCACCCTGCTGGGCGTCGGTTTGGCCAGTCTGCTCGGCTGGCCCCTACTGGCGGCCAGCGTCTTTGGTCTCTCCTTGTCGGTGGCCAGTACCGTAGTGCTGCTGCGCGCCCTGGAGGCGCGCAACATGCTGGAGTCGCCAGAGGGCAAGATTGCGGTGGGCTGGCTGATTGTCGAGGATCTGGTGATGGTGCTGGCGCTGGTGCTGCTGCCGCTGCTGGCCAATCTGACCGGCGATGAGGCTCAATCCCCGACCCTGTCCCATCTGCTCGGCGAGGTGCTACTGACGCTGGGCAAGGTCGCCACCTTTATCATTCTGATGATCGTGGTGGGTCGTCGCCTGATCCCCTGGATCCTGGCGCGCAGCGCCGCGACCGGCTCCCGCGAGCTGTTCACGCTCGCTGTAAGGAACCAAATAATCTGATCAATGGACTGAATATGTGGGAATTGGCGGAAAGAGCGGGAAATTGATGGGATCTGAAATGGGGTGGCGAGCGGGTTGAGCGGCTGCAAAGGCAGTGCTGGCGCGGGTTGCGGTGGAATTATAGCGCGGAGTAGATCAGTCGACTAGGCAGAACAAGGGGCGCAGTGAGCGCCCCTCTTCATTGGATCGAGATTTTGATCAATGGATCCGTTTTTGGCTGTTTTCGTCAGTTGTTTTGATTAATTGGATCCGGCTGTGCCTACCGTTAGAAACCCATTTAAATTCCAGTATTTGACGTGAGTGAAACAGGCTGCCGCCCCAGATTCTATGCACATTATAGCTAAGTGCGGTTGTCACTGCAGAGACAGGTAAATCATATAGAGAGATAGATGTTCTTAGTTCCGATTAAAACACATAGAATCGGAACTAAGATCCGATTTGCAAAAACGCGATCCTATTCAATAAAAAACAAATTAAATCAATGGGTTATTCTTTTTGCTTTGCGGTGTATCAATTCGGTGAATCGGATCGTGATTATGCTAGCGTGATCCGATTCTTACCCCTTCGATTTTTTTGCCGCTACAGCTCGATAGAGCTTATCAAGATCATCATCGCTTATCTGCGTTATAGAGTCTGCGTTAAATCGTTGGTTCAAATAAGAGTCTAACCATTGCGGATCGCTATTGATCTTTATGTAGGCGTATTTTCGCTTTCGCCATTCGTAGTTATCCGTTTTTTTAGCACTCTTTTGGGATGAAAGTCTGCCAATCCATTGTCTGAGGTACTTCTCGGCTTTGTCGTATGAACCTAGAGGGATAAGACGGTAACGCGTGACTGAGAAGTGGCTGTTTAGTGCGGCCCATACGCTTCTATGTTGACGGGGTTGCTTTCTATGTTTTTGTTCAAGTTCCACAATTTCATTTACCAATTCAATGAGCTTGGCTGCCTGTTCTTCAGTGATATGTTCAATTCCAGGCTTTACCTCCGCTACCACTTTAGTGGTGTGATGCTGAGTGTGGATGGTCTCAAATTTTACCTTCCCACCTGGTTGCACCAACTGGACAACATTCGCTGATCCACCATTGACGTTAGTTGTTGGGGCAGATTGAACTGTTTGCGTGGCAGGTTGTAAGACCTGCTCAACATTTTTTGACCGAACACCGATCAAAACATACTGCACATCGACACCGTAACTTGCCGTTTTTGCAAGAAACTCAGCGCTTAATCCTCGTTGCCCCATCTCATAAAGCCGAAGGCCTTCTCTGGATATATCGAGCTGTCTCGCAAAATCAGCCTGTGAATACCCTGCCCTGGTTCGCTCTTCTATTAGCCGCGTAGCTATGTCGGCGCGCTCAATTTCCATGACATCACCTGTTGACATGCCAACAAATGTTGGCATATTATTTTATTCAATTCGTTTATATGTCGATGGAGTATATCCAAATGGAAGAAAAACTCATACCTAGCTTCGACTTGCTCACCAGAGTGAGGGCTTGCTTGGTTGCAAAGGGCACGAGTTTGCATCGCTGGTGTGGTGAAAATGATGTGCGTTACCCGAATGCCAGACAGGCATTGATCGGTTCATGGAATGGCAAAAAAGGTATGGCTCTGCGTGAAAAAATTCTTAAAGACTCAGGATTAAACGATAGAGGTTGATCATGAATGATTACTCCTGGTTTACAGCGCAAGAGCTCGCCGGGTTACCTGGATTACCTGCCAGTGATCGCGTTATCCGTATCCGCGCAAAAAAAGAAAATTGGACAAGTCGCCCGAAAAACGAAGGGAAAGGGATCGAATTTCATATTTCTAGTTTCTCGCCAGCTACCCAGGCCGCCCTGCTGCGCAAGCATGGCAAGGTGCAGGTTGGCGATAGGCTGATAGATCTGCCCAAGCCCAAAGCCCCGCGTTATTGCAAAGAGGTGCTCTGGGCGCGCTGGGGCCAAGCCGGTGCTACCGCCCAAGCCAAAGCTCAGCAGAAGCTGGATGCCGTGTTGGCCGTGCAGGGGCTCATCAAAAACAGCGTGAGCAAGATGGAGGCCTTTGCCAGCATCGCCCGCGAGTTTGCCATTCCTCAGCCTACTCTGCTGCGCTGGCACTACGCCGTGCAGAAGTTCGAGCAGGCTGACTGGTTGCCCTTGCT
>NZ_BAAGVN010000307.1:0-14557 GCF_054780855.1 Pseudaeromonas pectinilytica | reverse complement strand
GCCCATTCGGCAGGCCGTCAACTAAGCCCGCCCGGCGGGTTGGGGAGCGAGTATCCGACTTTGGATTTGATCAACAAGGCCGATCCAGACCGAAATGGCGAGGCAGCCCATCAATCCATCACGAGACAATTCGACAACGCTTAAAAAAACAATCTCCGCCATGAGCTGTCACGGCTCGCGATAGGCCGTTATATCCTTGCGGCACACCCTGTCAGCAAATCAACCAGCGCTTGTCATCATCATTCGAATTTATACAAACGACATCGCTGGCAAGATACTTTAGCGTTATATCCAGCCACACAATTCAATATTCCATTCAGCGCCGAACAATAAAACAGGATAATCACATAACAATCAACACTTAAACGCAACCCTTTCAAAAACAATAAATTAATAAAAGTCGGTATATAATTTCTAGGGGCAAATCGGTTATTGCACATTTGTTGACAAAATAATCAATGGTTATTTACATCATCCTGTTCTGTTTTCATATCCATCATTTTTATCGCCATAAAAACCGCATTAGTCGAATGGTTATGCTGCCACTAATCGCAGCAGCCAATGCCACGCTTGCTGCCTAGTATCTCGCTCCATCCACCATGGATTTCAGGAGCCAAGATCAATGCCCAGCCATCACCACGACACCAGCGTTGCTCCGAAAGAACGCATCAACATCAAATACCAGCCAGCAACTGGCAACCATCAGGGTGACATCGAACTCCCGTTGGCCCTACTCGTGGTCGGTAATTTACGCGGCAATCAAACCATGATTCCGCTGGAACAACGCAGTTGCATCAACATCGATAAACAGAATTTCAATGCGGTGATGAAAGAGTCGGCGCTACAGCTGGCATTTGCGATCCCCAACCACCTGCAAGGCGCAGAACAGAGTGAACTTCCCATTACCCTGCAGTTTGAATCGCTCGCCGACTTCACGCCGGACCGTATCGCCCAGCAGGTGCCGGAACTGCACAAATTGCTGCAACTGCGTGAAGCTCTGGTCGCCCTCAAAGGTCCACTCGGCAATATTCCAGCGTTTCGTCAACGGCTATGCGAGCTGCTCGGAGATCCGGAAACCCGAGATCAGTTGCTCCAGGAAGTGTCGCTCCTGAATTTGGCGCCCTAACAGGCCCGCTCCTTCAAGTCTGATTCCCCAATGCCAAGGATGCATCATGCCCCTGACCACCCCAGCACCACTTGCCCACTCATCGCCTTCCTTGCTGAATGACCTGCTCTGCCAGGCGCGCCTGATGCCTGACGATGAGGGATATGCCATTACCGGACGCGGCGTCGCCGCCCTGATGGCTCATGTCAGAGCCTCGGATCCCGTCCGGGAGACGGTGAACAAGACCCGGATCGATCACTTAATCGTTGAACTCGATCGCCAGATGAGTCGACTGATGGATGAAATTCTGCACGCCCCGCCATTTCAGGAGCTCGAGTTCTCCTGGCGCGCCCTCAAGCTCCTTGTCGACCGTACCGATTTTCGCGAAAACATCAGTATCCAACTGCTGCATGCGACCAAAGAAGAGCTGCTGGATGACTTTGAATATGCCACCGAGCTGACTCAATCCGGGTTCTATCAGCACCTCTATGCCAGTGGTTACGGTCAGTTCGGCGGTGAGCCAATCGCTGCCGTGATTGGCGACTACGCCTTTAATCACTCAGCGGCGGATATCAAGTTGCTGCAATATCTGGCAGCGGTCGGCGCCATGGCTCACGCCCCGTTTATTGCCTCGGCGGCGCCCAGTTTTTTCGGCCTCGACAGTTACAGTGAGCTCCCAGCCATCAAGGATCTGAAGTCAGTCTTCGAGGGCCCCGCCCATACTCGATGGCGCACTCTGCGCGAATCGGAAGATGCCCGTTATCTGGGATTGACGGCTCCGCGGTTCCTGGTCCGACTGCCCTATGATCCAAGCAATAATCCCATCAAGGGATTCCACTATCAGGAACAGACCAGCGCCGACCATCACCACTATCTGTGGGGGAATACAGCATTTTTGCTGGCCACAGCGCTGACCGACAGCTTCGCTCGCTATCGCTGGTGTCCCAATATCATAGGGCCGCAAAGCGGAGGCGCTATCCATGATTTACCCGTCCATCTCTTCGAGGCCATGGGGCAGTTGCAGGCCAAGATCCCGACGGAAGTACTGATCACCGATCGTCGGGAATACGAGCTCGCCGAAGAGGGATTTATCGCACTGACCATGCGCAAGGAGAGTGATAACGCCGCCTTCTTTTCGGCCAACTCGGTGCAGAAACCCAAAGTATTTCCCAATACCGAAGAGGGGCGACAGGCGGCGACCAACCACCGGCTGGGCAGTCAATTACCCTATCTGTTCATCATCAATCGCCTGGCGCACTACCTGAAAGTTCTGCAACGCGAGCAGTTGGGAGCCTGGAAGGAGCGCCAGGATCTGGAGCGCGAGCTCAACGGATGGATCCGTCAATACGTGGCCGACCAGGAAAACCCTCCCGCCGAGGTGCGCAGTCGTCGCCCTCTGCGCAGTGCCAGTGTCCAGGTCTCCGAGGTGGAAGGCGAGACAGGCTGGTATCAGGTCAAACTCGCCGTTCGCCCTCATTTCAAATACATGGGCGCTAGTTTCGAACTCTCACTGGTTGGTCGACTGGATAAGGAGTAACTCGCATGCCCAACTCATCAGCCCCACGCCCCCGACTACTTGAACGATTGATCCAACGGGAACCCGGATCCGTCGATGAACAGGTCGCCAGCGCTCTGCAATCCATCCAGCAGCATCTGGAATTACTGCTCAATAGTCGGCCCGACAGCTGTCGTGGCGCACCCGCATTGGGTTTGATCGACTTCAATGCAACTGCTCTGGGTTGCGCCGATCTGCGTACCCGGCTGGCGGAGGAGATCCGGCAGTGCATCACCCACTACGAACCCCGTCTGCAACAGGTCCGAGTCTCCCACTCCGAGCGCCTGGAGCCGAGTCGGGATCCCCTAATACTGCAATTCCAGATCGAAGGGCAGATCCGTTTTGCCGAACAGGCCCGGCATGCCAGCTTTACCCTGCAACTGGACAGCAACCGTCGTTACCGGATGGTGAACTGATGCGTATGGAGCACTATTTTCAGGCAGAGCTCCGTTACCTGCGGGAGCAGGGGCAGGCCCTCACCCAAGCACATCCCGAGCTGAGTCATTATCTGGCCGGGCCTGGGGCAGATCCGGATGTGGAGCGACTGCTGGAAGGCGTGGCATTTCTCACAGCCAGTCTGCGAGCTCGCATGGATGACAGCTTTCCCGAGCTAAGTCTCGGGGTGCTGCAACTGGTCGCGCCCCAGCTATTGCGCGTCATTCCGAGCCTGACCATGATGCAATTCCTACCCATTCCCCACACCATCAGTCAACCGATGCGACTGGAAGCGGGGTGTGAAGTCGCAAGTGCTCCGATAGATGGCCGGAGTTGCCGCTTCCGTACCTGTCGACCAGGCTGGGTCTATCCCGCCGATGGCCAGTTGAACCTGGATCCGACACGCCTCTCACTCACTCTGACGCTGAAGCTGCACACCCAGCTCTGTCAGAGCAAACTGGAGCTGGGGAAACTGCAGCTATACCTTGGCGATGAACAGCCTGCAGCCTGTGAACTCTATCTTTGGTTGCGTCAGCACCTTCGGCAATTAGTGATCGAAACCGAGTCCGACAACTGGCCGCTACACCCCAGTTGCTTGCAGGCCTGTGGCTTTGCTCCCGCAGATGCCTTACTGCCCGAGCCGGATGACCACATCGACGGCCACCGCCTGTTGCAGGACTATTTCAGTTTTCCCGCCGCCTTCCTGTGTTTCACCCTCGCGCCGGATCTACCACCACTGGCCCCCAAGCCCGTCGCGCAGGTTCGCCTACGATTCGAATTTCAGCAGCCGTTGCCCGGCCATGTGCACATCACGCCCCAAAGCATAATGCTCAACTGCATTCCGGCGGTGAACCTCTTCCCGCTCGATGCCGAACCGATCCATCGACATGGCCGACATCACGACTACCCGCTGCATCTCTCTCATCAGGCCCCTGATGCCTACGAGCTATTCAGCATTGACAGCGTGCAGGGCTGGCGCCACCCCATACTCAGTCGTGAACGAAATAACCAGAGTTGCACTCAGAAAAATCTGCGGGAGTATCAGCCTTTCCACCGATTTCAACAGCCGCCATCGCCACCGCAAACCGCGGCGGCACAGCCCCAGTACAAGATCAATCAAAGCGCTAAGGTGTCGGGACAGGGGCTGAACTACCGTCTGAGCTTCATCGAGCCAGAGCCGTCACAAACTCTGCGTCAGGAGGAGACCATCTCGATATCCCTGACCTGCTGCGACCGCCAGTTGGCATCCAAAATACCGCCTGGAGCTCTGCATATCGCCACAGGCAGCTCGCCGAATTTTGTCCGGTTTCATAATCTGCTGCGCCCAACCAGGATCCGTTACCCGGCATCGAACGATCAATTGCACTGGCAATTGCTGAACAATCTATCCCATCACTACCTTTCCCTGCTGGAGCCGCAACGGCTGCAGCAATTATTGAACTGTTATGACCGCCAGGATGATGCCGACCAGCCATCCCACAACCGGGCGCGGATTACCGCAATCGAGCACATCAGCACCCAGCCCATAGAACGACTCCATGATGGCTTACCGATCCGCGGACTCCATACCAGGCTGAGCATCCATGGCCAACCTTTTGGCGGCGAGGGGGAGCTCTATCTATTCGGCAGTGTGCTGGCTCACTTCTTGGCGCACTACGCCAGTATCAATAGCTTTCATCAGTTGGAAATCATCAATCTCGATGCCCAGAGCCGCTACCAATGGCCCGCCACCCTCGGGAGGCAGCCGCTGTTATGAGCACCCGCCCCCTGACACAATTAGCCCATCATGCGCACGCCTACCATCTCGGGCCATTGATTGAGCAGTTGCTAGCGCTGCTGAAGATAGACCCGGAGCAATTGCCGCAGCCGGATCGATTGCAGCTTCGGGTATCGCCCGGACTCGGTTTTCCCTGTGCCGATGTGCTGACTCTGGATATCAAATCCAGCCCCCGACTCGAGGTCGGGTTTCTCGGGCTGCACGGCAGTCAATCGCCCTTACCCGGTTATTATCTGGATGAACTGGCTTGGCAGCATGCCCACCAGCAACCCCGACTGATCGCCTTGCTGGATCTGTTTCATCATCGCTGGCTCATGTTGCTGTACCGGGGCTGGCGCAAATACCGTTATGAACTGCGCTTCCGCGCAGGTGCGGATCCACTTTCCCGCTGCCTGCTGGCCATGCGCGGCGATCCCGGTTTGCCACTCCAGCCTGAGCAGTGGCTGGCCAACTCTTGGTTACGCACAGCCCCGGCACCATCCGCTGCGGCACTGTGCAGCCTGATCCAGCACAGCCTGCAACTTCCGAGTGTGCAGATGCAACCCTGGCAACGGCGGCAGGTCCCCATCCCTGCGGGCCAACAAAACCGTCTGGGAGTGCAAGCCTGTCGGCTCGGTCATGATGGCCTGCTGGGCAGCCAGATAGCCGATTGCGCCGGTAAATTCCGCTTGCGACTGAAACAACTCTCACGACAGCAGTTCTATCGCCTACTGCCCAACGGCGACCTCTATCAACGACTCAAACACCTGGTCATCCAGCAAGTACACGCCCTGCTGGCCTAGGATCTAGTCCTGGAGCTGGCCCACGATCAGGCCCCCTTGTGGCAGTTGGGAGAGGATCCAGAAGTCCGGTTGGGCTGGAGTAACTATCTGGGTCATCCCCATCCAACCCCCAGCTTACGGCTCAGCGTCGAGGAGTAACCCCTATGCGAAACAGTCAGCGGCGGCAACTCGCCACAAGCCTCCTGCTCGTCACCACTCTGTTGGGCCTGCTGTGCGGATGTAGCACGCTGGGAAAACTGGGGCAGGTACTCATGAACCCGGATATTCAAGTCGGCGATAGCCAATCCCAGCCCTCCACCGTCAGCATCACTTTGCTCGCCGAGCCGGATGTCAATGCCGATGCCGAGGGCACTGCGCACCCGATTGCCCGGCAACTGGTGCAGTTGGCGGAAGAGTCCCGACTATTGGCCAGTGACTATGACCAGATACACCGAGATCTGCCGGCAGCGCTGGGCAAGAACTATCTCGATCATCAGGATTACAGCCTGCTTCCCGGACAATTTCGCTACCTAGCCGCCATGCCCCTTCAGGATCAAACCCGCTATCTGGGGGTGATTGCGCACTATGCCGACCCGGAACAGGCCCAATGGCGGCAGTTGATCAAGCTAACGCCCATGGGGCATCACTATCACCTATTAATCCAGCTGCAGAACCACACCATTAGCCTGCAACGGGATGAGGAGTAAGCATGTCGTCTCACAATCGCGTGGTCTGGCACGAGGGGTTATTCATTCGCCCCCAGCACTTTCAGCAGCAGGAGCGGTACTGGAATGACCAACTGCATCAGCGGGTTACCGCACTCGGAAACTTCTGTTATGGCGTATTGCAGCTGCAATTAAGTCAGGAACACCTGAGCATCGGCCAACTCGCACTGGTGCAGGGCAGCGTGCTATTCGCCGATGGATCCTTCTGTCACTTTCCCGATGAAGATGCGATCCCCGCTCCGCTGCTATTGCCGCCCGATACTCGCGCTAATCAGGTGATCTACCTAGCGTTGGCGCTGGATGGCCCAGGCACCACAGCTACAACCATGAGCCGCTATCAGCAACATACCCATCCGGTTGCTGATCGTCAGGCTCAGAGCGTGGCACCAGAGGCGATCACGCTGCAGCGGTTGCAACCCAAGCTGCAGTTGGAGGAGCAGGGAAATACGGACCATACCCGGATCCCCATCGCCCGCCTGCTGGGGCACAGCAGTGACGGCAGTCTATTGCTGGATCCGGACTTTATGCCATGCAGCTTGGTCGTACGTGCCATCCCGACCTTACAACGCGCCTTGATCGAAGTGACTGGGCTCCTGACCACGCGCGCCCAGAGCCTGAGACAGCGTCTGGCCACGCCGCACCAGCAAGAAATTAGCGAATGGCATGATTTTTTACTGTTGCAGCTACTGCAACGCTATCAGTTGCTACTCCAGCATTTACAACAGCTTCCACAACTGCACCCGGAGCGACTGTTCTCAACCCTGTTGCAGCTCCATGCCGAGCTGGCCACCCTGATGAGCGAGAGTCGACACCCCTCTGCCATCGCGAACTACCAGCATCAGGATCCGGGGAGCTGCTTTATCCCGCTGCTAAACGCCATTCGAGCTTCCTTGGGCACTATGGTTACCCCGCGTGCACTAGCCCTGCCACTGCAGGCCGCGGCATTCGGTATTCGCCAGGCCTCCTTGCATGAAGCCATGGCGCTGGGTCCTATCGCCCTGGTTCTGGCGGTCAAGGCACAGTTACCGGTAGAGCAGTTACAGCAGCAATTTCCTCTGCAAAGCAAAATTGCCGATCCGGAGCAGATCCGGGAGCGGATCGCCTTACAACTGCCCGGCGTAGCGTTGCGGCATTTGCCGGTAGCCCCCCGTCATCTGCCCTACCACGCCGGATTCAGCTACTTCGAACTGGATCAACAGCATCCTGACTGGACCCCGCTGATCCGCAGCGCCCAACTGGCTCTCCATGTGGCCGGTGAATTCCCAGGTCTGGAGCTGCAGCTCTGGGCAATCCGCGACTAAGACTGGCGACAGGAGAATCAAGATGGACATGATCGACTCAACCGTGCACCAACGGCTGCCCACGCAATCCGGCATCCGCTTAGCCGGTGCCGCACTGGCCGATCTCACCCAGTTCCGACAGCCAGCATCTGCGCTGCGCTGGCCCTCTGCGGCTCCCGTTCAATCCTGGACCGAGAATCGATTGATCGAATCGGCCCGCCCCCTGTTGAATTTGATGGTGAATATCCGGCAGCAGTACCGCCCCGAGCAAGACAGCGGCTTGTATCGACAAGTGGCAGACGAGATTCAGCAGTTGGAAGCGCACCTCAACATCCAAGGCATCGAGACCCAAACCTGGGTCGACTGCCGCTACGCCTTGTGCTGCTCGCTCGATGAAGCCGTGATGAGTCAGCCCTGGGGACATCAGGGGGCCTGGGCCGGTTACTCGCTGCTGACCCGGTTTCATAACGAAAGTTGGGGTGGTGAGCGCTTCTTCATCCGCTTGTCAGAACTGATGACGGCTCCTGAACGCCACCGCGACGTGCTGCAGTTTTTCCTGATATGCCTGGATCTAGGTTACGAAGGCCGTTATCGGGTCTTGCCACAGGGGGAAGTAGCACTGCGGCAGTTACGTCAACGTCTGCATCAGCAATTGTATCCAGCCCCGTCGACTACCTGCACTCTGCACTTGATCTCCCCACCACAACCCAAGCAGCACCATGCCGAGGCCCCGCTCTCTCTACTGCTCTATGCCCTGGCTCTGGTACTGATCCTGATGTTGGTTTTCCTCTGTTATCACCAGAGCTTGCATCAGCAAAGTCAGCAGATCCTGCAGTTACTGATGGCAAGCCTCGCCGCCGGGAGTCCGTTATGAGCCAGAGCATGACTAGGCCGATGTCCCGGACTATGCCACCGCATGAACAGGTTGTAGCGGAGCGGTTGCTGATGGAAATCCAGCGACATTACCAGCCGGATGACATCTTGTTCGGTCTGCCGCACGCAGAAGGTCAGCGTATCGAGTGGCGGTCGGCATCGGTCAGCGGATTATCGTCCTCATCAGGGATGCAGAACGGTTGCCACCTCTGGTTGCACCATCTGCAACAGAGTGGCACTCAGGGTTGGGCACGTCTAAATAGCAGCCCGCTGGCCCGGATCCAGCAGCATGGTTCCGCACTCTCGCCCACCATCGCCGATGGCGGAGTTCTGCTGTGTGCCCTGGGAAATTCAAACCACTGCTGGGGCTTACTGGCACTGTTTGGTACGGCAGCGCGGATCCGGGATTGGCAGCAAGACGCCTCACTGCAGCAGCAGCTGCGCTTAAGCCAGCAACATTACCAACAAGGGATGACAGCAGCCGCCAGTCCGACCGCTGCAATCGACAGCGAGGGCCACTTGCCGCCGCTGTGCACCTCCGAGATGAAGCCCTCACTCGCGAGGAGCCCAGGGGTTAAGGCCCAGGAAGTTAAAAACCAAGGAGAACATTCCCCGTCGACCAGCTTGCTGGAACAACGACTACTCGGCCAATCACGGCACACCCATCTGCTCCGTCAGCAGGTACAGCAAGCCAGTCAGCATGCGTTATCGGTTCTACTGTTGGGCGAAACGGGTACCGGCAAGGAGGTGGTCGCCCGGTTGTTGCACGATCTGTCCCCGCGCAAGCACGCGCCCTTCATCGCCATCAACTGCGCCGCCATTCCAGAGAATCTGATCGAAAGCGAGCTCTTCGGTTTTCAAAAAGGCGCCTTTTCCGGAGCTTCGGCGCCACAAGCTGGCCTGCTGGCTCAAGCTCACGGCGGAACCCTGTTTCTGGATGAAATCGGTGATATGCCGCTGACCATGCAAGCCAAACTGCTGCGCGTTCCGGAGAGTCGCCGCTATCGTCCCTTAGGATGTTCGCAGGAACAACCGAGTGAATTCCGGCTGATCGCCGCCACCCACCAGCCACTGGATCAGCAGATCACCGAGCGACGCTTCAGGGTCGATCTCTATCATCGGTTGTGCCAGTGTCAAATCCAGCTGACGCCGTTACGGGAGCGTCCGGATGACCTGCCACCTTTGAGCCTGCACTTCATCCGTCAATTCTCACAACAGCATCACCGCCTGTTACCTGGATTGGCGCCGGATCTGCTCTCCCGGCTAAGCGGCTATGGTTTTCCTGGCAACGTCCGCGAACTCAAGAATCTCTTGGAGGTGGCCTGCGCCCACACCGAGGATGGCGCTATCGTGCAGTGGCACAACCTGCCCCCGAGTTGGCAACAGCGCCTGCAAACCATCCAGGAACATGGCGATAGCTACCAGCATATCCGCGATCTGCGACTGGCCCTGCGCCGTTTCGAGGCCGAAGTCATCCGCGCCCGTCTCGATTTCTATCAGGGGAATCGAGGATTGGCGGCAGCCAGTCTGGGCTTACCCAAACGCACCCTGGACCATAAATGCCAAAAGCTGGAGTTACGATGAAACGGCTCCTCTTCATCGGCTATGTCTGCCTCTGGCCCGGGATCATCACCTCGGCATCTGAACTCGCCGCAGGGCAACAGCACGCCATCACAAGGTGCTACCGGCTGTTATCACCCCTGGTTCGGCTGACTTGTTACGATCAGCAGGTCCGCAATCTGGAGTCAAATGCGAGTCAACATAGACCCACCATTGCATTCGCTGAGGCCAAGCTAACATCCCAGGTCTCTCCGGTGACAGTATCAGCGTTTGAGCTGGATATTCAGCCCGACGCGCTCTCGCTGCAGCAACGCATCCCGGGAGCGCGCCTAAGGATCCGTTGCCAGCAGCGGATCACCCATCTGTCCGTGCATCTGGATCAGCCGCTCCCTGTCGCCGCCACCGCCCCCGCACTGCTGCTGGATGATCAACCATATCCAGTCCACTGGTTTTTGCGCCAGCAACGGCAAGTGCTGGAATCGGGCCGCGGCCTCCCGGCCATCGCCCAGCTCAAGAGCTGGTTGGGTGCTGAGCAGGTACAGTTCAAGCTCGACCCCGCACCGAGCCTGCAATTCGACCTGCACGGTTTGTCGACGGCCATAGCGCCATTGCGACAGGAGTGTCACTGGTGATCGACCAACATCCACTCTCGACGAGCGCACCTCTGGTACCGGATGCAATAGGAAGCGGAGCAAAGCTGCATCCCTGGTGCCTGCGCCTGCTAACCCCTCTGGCGGAGCAGCCGGCTCTGGCCTCATCAGAACCCGGATCTCCGATCACGACGGAGGGTTTTCTGGCTGATGCACGTTGGGAATATATTGAAACAGCCATGCTCAAACTAGGCAGTCTACAGCATGAACAAGTGGATATCCCCCAGGTTTGCGAATTTGCGCTGCAACTGCTGGAACAGAGCAGCAAGGATCTGCGACTGGTCACTCAATTGCTACGCGCTCTGCTGCAGACCACCGATGCGGCAGATCTCACGCTCGCTGTACAGTTATTGCAACTCTGGTTGCAACACTATGCGGCGCCATCTGCCAGCGCTAGCGGACATAGACAACAACGACTGTTGCAACAAAATCTGCAGCGCTTGCAAACGGCCTGCTGGCGACTGGAGCCACTCCCGGTGCAGCAACGGCAACAATTAGAACACCATGCCCGTCGGCTTGAGGATCTCTGCCTCGCCGATGACAATACCCTGCTAGCCGCCGCTAGTCAGCAGCTGCGTCAGGCCATACAACAGTTACCACATCAGGACCCAGAAGCCGCAGTCAGCAGTAACACTCATCCGGCAGCCACAATATTCGCCGTTGCCCCAGAAGAGATGACATCCAGCCCAACGACTGAGCCGCCAGTCTCGCTCCCGGTCATCAACCTTGAGTCGATGGCGGTATTCGCAACGGCCGATCCTCAGCCATCGCGGGCCCGACGCCAGGCGCTGCTGGAGTTGGCCTCGCAACTGATCCAGCACGATACCGCACACCCGATTGGGTATCGGCTACGACGCTATGCGCTCTGGAGCGGGATCGAGACCTTACCCAGCCACTCGGCGCAGCAACGCACCCAACTCGCGGCTCCCGATGCAGACCGTCGACATGACTATCGACAGGGGCTGGCGACACCAACCGTCGAGTTGTGGCAGCAGATTGAACAGAGTCTGACGCTGTCGCCCTTCTGGCTGGAGGGACACTGGTTATCGGCGCAAGCAGCCCGGAGCCTGGGTTATCCAGCCATTGCCCGCGCCATAGCCGAGGAACTGCATCAGTTGTTGCAACGACTGCCCGGAATCGAGCATCTGGCCTTCGCCGATGGTACGCCCCTGCTCAGCCCAGAAGGAGCCCAGTGGCTGCATCACAGCAACCCTATCGCCACGACATCCAGCGAGGACAAGTCATTACCGGCCGATATGGCCAGTATCGAGCAGGCGCTGCAACACAGCCCTTCACCTGAACAACAGTTTCAGCTGTTACTCGGCATGGCTCGATATATGGAACAGGAACAAAACACTGCCATCGCCGCTCACTATTACCGGTTACTGCAGCAGCATGCCCGGCAGTTGAGTCTGGCTGAATGGAACCCGCAACTCTTGGCACAACTGGCCGCACACTGCCAACGCTGCCCCATTCCAGAACCGCACGATTAGGACCCCTCCCCATGGTGACACTATCGACTCTGATATCCCGTATCTGCCGCCCCCTCGCTGCCAGACCCTGGCGTTGGCTAGCCAGCGTGTGGGCAAGCAGTCTGCTCCTGCTCTGGATCTGGAAACCACTCACCCAGACCCACATCAGTTGGCTCGACACCTGGCAGTGGACCCAAGTCTGGCTCTGGCTGCTGCTCGGCGGTATGGGGCTGTTTTTTTATCGGCGGCGAGCACAGTTACCACCGCAATCCGCATCCTCATCAGCCGAATCCCCGACAGCGGAGCTCGGCTGGCTCACAGCGCTCGGTCGGCAACCGGAGCAGCAGCAAAAACCCTGGTACTTGCTCCTCAATCCCATGGCCCTGGATAGCGAGGCATGGCTGCAACAACTCGATGCGGACTCTGCGTACCCAACCTCTTTAGGTAAGGTGCAGTTCCATAAAGCACATTCCGGATCGGCACAGTGGCAAGCCTGGCTGGGCGCTGAGGCAACACTACTCGAACCCCGAGCCCAGGATTGGGCACTGGATGAATCATCGGACGATGACGCCTGGCCACAACTCTATGCGGCACTGCGTCAATGCCGGCCCCGTCGTCCACTGCATGGCATACTGCTATTACTGGATCCGGCTTGGCTACTCAGTCCAGAGCAACACGCCAGCAGAGAGACCCGACTGCTCGCTGCTCGTCTGCAGGAAATCGCCGAGCAGTTGCAGATCCATCCCCAGCTTTACTGCTACATCACTGGACTGGAGGCGCTGGAGGGATTCACGCTCTGGTCTAACGCTCTCCCCCCCGATAGCCAACAGCAGCTGATCGGTGTGCAATTCAGTCAGCACAGCCATCACTGGCAGGATGAACTTCAGAGATTTTGGCAGCACTGGCGAGAGCAGTTGGCTCATTCCTTACCGTCATTGCTGCTCAGCCACGACCAACCCTACCGGAGATCGAGCCTGTTCCGTCTGCAGCAGCAATTAGCAGAGCTGCAGCTTGCCAGCGGCCGCTGGTTGCAGCAGTTACTCCAATCCCAGTCACAGATACGGCTGCGAGGTTTTTTCCTGGGCAGTCATGGCGAGCCGTTGCCAGCACCGGAGCCGTTTGCTCAATGGTGCAACGGGATCCCGACGCTGACTCATACCATCAACGACCATTACCGGCTACAGAGCGCGAGCGGCGTACCCCTGCCTCATGACAAACCGAGGCCAGGGTTTATTGCCCGGTACTGGCAGGATATCGTCTTGCCGGAAGCAACGCTGTGCTCGCCAGCCCTAAGCTATGCCCGCCATCACCGCATGCAACGGCGCGTCCTGCTGAGCATTATGCTCCTCGGCTCTTTGGCCATGCTCGGCGGTTGGCACTATTTCTACCAAGTCAACCAGGCTCGATTGCAGCAGTGGCTAACCCGACTGACGCCCACTCTGCCAATGGACTTATCAACCCATCCGACGCCGAACAATGATCTGGCTCGCCAGGTGTTGATCCTGGATAACCTGCTGGATGCCCAGCTAGGGCAAGCCGTACCGCCTTCGACACCACTCCTGGATCGTTTCAAAGAGATGGGGCTTTACCAGGGAGGAGTACTACAGCAAGGGATGCAGAATCGTTATCTGGTCCAGCTGGAACATCAGCTATTGCCCCGTCTGATGCGCATCCTGGTTCAACAAATGGACCTCTCCGCCAGTCAGGAGAAACTACAATGGCTGACTTTGATACGGTTGCTCGATGCCCCCCCAAGCAACCGCCCAGAATGGTTGACCCGTTATCTGCACCAGCAGATGGCAACTCTGTTCGATACGGGTCACCCAGCCCACGGCATCCTAGATAAACTCGGGCAACAGCGGCTGATCCGCCATGTGCAGATGGCATTGCAATACACCCGTTGGGCCGACAAGCGCACCGCCGGAGACCCATTGGCGCGAGCCGACTACACCCCATTTGCACGGGCTGTTCATCTGGCACAAACCGAGCTACAGGCGATTCCAGCCTCCCAGCGTCTCTACCAACAATTAACGGCGATGGCCGCAGCGGAACTGCCGGAGCCAGTGGATCTGCGCCAATTGCTCTGGCCACATGCCGATCCGGAACATGAGTTTGCCAATGCACTGGGTACCGATGTGCCGCAGACCGATATGATGAGCTCCGATGCACCGAGTGCCAACACAAACTATCGCGAGGGAGCTGGACTCGAACTACCAGTGGTCAGCACTCAGGATGCGGCGCTGCAACTGCCGCGGTTATTCACCATCCAGGGCTGGCAATATTTGACATCCTCCCCCACCTTCGCGCTTCGCGTCTCAGGAGGGGGATTCCCATTACTGGGTGATAGCTGCTCGCGCAGTACCT
>NZ_BAAGVN010000306.1:0-13983 GCF_054780855.1 Pseudaeromonas pectinilytica | reverse complement strand
GGAGGATCTATCAACCCCCGAAAGGGGATCAAGAGATGATCGTCACATTCGACTGTCAACGGGGGGCTGGTGAACGCTTACGGCGAGGTCGGGGATTGTCCTTACCTGACCAACAGGTATGATAGTGATCCTTTTCACATTCGGAGGTGCGGAATGCCTCCTGGTTCGTCGGGGATGACACTGTGACCACTACTTCCTACTCGCGCTGGGTAACGCTGGCGGGTTTGGCATCGACGGCAACCGCCGGGATCCTGATCATCGCCAAGCTCGCGGCTTGGTTGATGACCGGCTCTTCGAGTCTACTGGCATCACTGACCGACTCGCTGATGGACATCAGTGCTTCCATCATCAATCTGGTAGCGATCCGCTACGCCCTGGTTCCCGCCGATTCCGATCATAGCTTTGGTCACGGCAAAGCCGAGTCCCTGGCCAGTCTGGCCCAAGCGGCATTTATCACCGGGTCTGCGGTTGTGCTGGTGATGAATGGCTTCTCCCGTCTGGTCAATCCGGAGCCGATGCGCCATCTGGATATCGGTATCTGGGTGACGGTCGGGGCCTTGCTCTTGACCCTGTTGCTGGTGCTGTTCCAGAGCATGGTGGTACAAAAGACCCAGAGTCAGGCCATCAAGGCGGATCGTCTGCACTACCAGTCCGATCTGTTATTTAACGCCGGTGTCTTGCTGGCACTGGGTTGTTCCTGGTACGGCTGGTTGTGGGCCGATGGTCTGTTCGCCATGCTGCTGGGGCTTTATATTCTTAAGGGCGCGCTGCAGATTGGTTATGAGGCGGTACAGACGCTGCTGGACCGGCAACTGCCGGATGAGGAGCGGGAGCAGATTGTCACGCTGGCAACTTCGGTCGCCGGGGTACACGGTATCCACGACCTGCGCACCCGTCAGTCGGGCCCGTTGCGCTTTATCCAGCTTCATCTCGAACTGGATGACTCCTTGCCGCTGGTGAAGGCCCATGATTTGGCGGATCTGGCTGAGGCCAGGATCCGTGAGGCCTTTCCAGGTGCCGATGTCATCATTCACATGGACCCGATTTCTGTACTGCAACAGGAAGACGCTGTCTCCCGCCACTCCGAAGCACAAGGATGAGCTATGGCCTGCATCAAACAAGTCACCTGGGATAAAATTCGTGAAGAGGCTGTCATCATGGCCGCCGAAGAGCCCATGCTGGCCAGTTTCTTCCACTCCACCATCCTGAATCATGATTCGCTGCGCTCAGCTCTGAGTTTCCAGCTGGCCAACAAATTGGCCAGTGCGGTCATGCCGGCGATGGTGCTGCGCGAAGTGATCGAGACGGCGTTGGCGGCGCAACCGGACATTCTGGATGCCGTCGCCGCCGATATTTGTGCGGTCAAGGATCGGGATCCGGCGGTGCGTTACTACTCCACCCCCTTGCTCTACCTCAAGGGGTTCCATGCCCTGCAAGGCTATCGGGTCGCGCACTGGTTATGGCAGCAGGGGCGCTATTCGCTGGCCACTTTCCTGCAAAACCAGATCTCCGTGGTGTTTTCGGTGGATGTACATCCGGCGGCGCAGATCGGCTGGGGCATCATGTTTGACCATGCCACCGGCATCATCATCGGCGAAACGGCGGTGGTGGAGAATGATGTCTCGATCCTGCAAAACGTCACCCTGGGCGGCACTGGCAAAGAGCATGGTGACCGTCATCCGAAGATCCGCGAAGGCGTGATGATCGGGGCTGGTGCCAAGGTGCTGGGCAATATCGAAGTCGGTTGCGGTGCCAAGATCGGTGCCGGGAGTGTGGTTCTGCAAGCCGTACCGCCTCACACCACGGTCGCCGGGGTTCCCGCCCGGGAAGTCGGTCATCCGGATTGTGACAAGCCTTCTTTGGATATGAATCAGGGGCTCTAGCCCGCTCGCCTGCCGTCCTGAGCCGGGCAGGCGGGACGGAATCACTCGTCTCCCTGCCCGTAGCCTGCGCAAGGAGTCCTGGCTTGAGCAAACGGATTGCCGGTGTCCTGATCCTCTGCATGTGGTTGGCCGATCTGGCTCATCTCTATCTCCATGTTTCCATCTGGCCTGCGGCTGTTCTAGCCTGGGGTGCGGCCCTGTTGTTGGGCCCGACCCTGGATCCGGCTGCACGACGGCAGTGTCTGGGGCTCTACCTGGGGGCCTTGTTATTGCTGTTGCTGGCCTGGAGTCAGGGCGCGCGACTGGCGCTAGCCGACCTGTTGTTGCCGAATGTGGACATGGTCACCCTGTTCGCGGCGGTGAGTTGTCTGAATCTGGCCACCGGCTCCCTAACCCAGAACAAGGGCACCTGGCCGGGTTGGAAAGGGGTCTGGAGTACCCTCCTGGGCGTCAACCTGCTGGGTGCCGTGATCAATATGTCGGTGCTGTTCGTGGTCGGGGATCGCCTGGCGCGGCAAGGCCGGCTCGAGCGGCGGCAGGTGATCATGCTCAGCCGTATCTACTGCTGTGCCGCCTTCTGGTCCCCCTTCTTCATCGCCATGGCGGTCGCTGTGACCTATGCCCCGGGGATGATCTTCGCCCATCTGCTGCCGTTCGGGGTATTAGGTTCTCTCGCCGCCATGCTGATCACGGCGCTGGAGGTTCGTCGCCTGGGCGTCGACAATTTCGAGGGCTACCCGCTGCGGGTGCAGACACTGCTGCTGCCGGGTCTGCTGGCCTTGACCGTGATCCTGGGGCGGCTGGTGTGGCCAGCGCTGAGTATCGTCGGCATTATTTCGTTGGCGGCACCGGTGATCTCTGTGCTGTTGATGCCGAAGCACAATATGACCCTGGCATTGCGCCGTCAGGTGACAGAGCGGTTTCCGGCCATGGGCAGTCAGCTGGTACTGTTTCTCGGTGCTGGCCTCTTGGCCGCAGCGATCAACGGCCTGACCCAGGTCTGGTCCCCTGCACCCTTGCTGGCCGCCTTCCATGAGTTTGGCGTGCTGGAGGCCACTCTGACCGTGGCCCTGATCCTGCTCATCGCCTATCTGGGGGTTCACCCCATCATCACCATCTCCTCGCTTTCGCCGCTGCTCTGGCATTTGCAACCGGACCCGACCCTGCTCGGCATGACGTTTCTGCTGGGCTGGGGGCTCGCCACCGGGGCGACGCCCTTATCCGGTGCCAACCTGGCACTGCTGGCCTGTTATCGGGTTCGGGCGCGGGATCTGCTGTTCTGGAACCTGGGGTATGCGGGCAAGATGCTGCTGGTGTGTGCCGGCCTGTTCGCCCTGTACCGACAGTTGGTCTGAGGTTGCCGAGGAAAGCAGCAAGTAAGCCAGTGGAGGGGACAAAGCCGGTGCCAACCCTTGTTGCCTCTGGGGGGACGGGGTATTCTGGGCCCTGAGCCTGGGTGATCACCTCCCGGAAATGAGCCACAAGACAATGGGTATGACTATGTCTCTTGAAGTACTGGAACAGCTAGAAGCCAAGGTGCAGACCGCGGTAGACAATATCGCACTGCTGAAAATGGAAATGGAAGAGTTGAAGACTCAGAACCTGCGGCTCAAGGATGAAAACCAGCAACTGCGCAATGATCATCAAGCTTGGCAAGATCGCCTGCGCGCGCTGCTGGGCAAGATGGATCAGATGGAAGAGAGCGTCTGAGCCCCGTCACGGATGCCATAGCAAAACGCCGGTCAATGACCGGCGTTTTTGTAGCGGCTATCACTCGATATCGAGGGGCTCTGGCGACAGAATAATCCCTGTGGTATCGGCATACAGGTGATCATCCGGCAGGAAGGTGACGCCGCCGAAATTCACCGGCAGATCGGTATCGCCCGTTTCACTGTCTTCGGCGCCGACCGGGATCGAGGCCAGGGCTTGAATGCCGATATCCAGATCGCCCAGCGCATCGACTTCGCGCACGCTGCCGTAACAGACAATGCCTTCCCAGCCATTTTCCTGGGCGATGGTTGCCATCTCGGCATCAATCAGCGCGCGTCGTAGCGAGCCGCCGCCATCGATCAACAATACCCGACCCACACCGCTCTCCTTGATGAGTTCACGGATCAGGCCATTGGCTTCGAAACACTTTATGGTGCTGATGACGCCACCGAAAGAGTTCCGGCCGCCGTAACTGCTAAACATGGGCTCGACGACGTCGACCAGATCGGCATAGGTGTCACAAAGTTCTGAAGTATTGTATTCCATGGTTTTTTTACCGAGGTGGATACAGGTGGCTCAAGTATAAGGAGCCCATCCAGCTTTGGAAAGCGAATCCCCACTCTACAAGCGGTTACTGTTCCCGAGTTCATGGTTTTGGCGATGAACGGGGTTCGAGCCAGCCTTGGGCGTGGCTCGAACCGCGGGAAGGAGAGGAATTAGAGGATGTAGCGGCTCAGATCCTCGTCTTCGATCAACTTGCCCAGATGCAGATTGACATGCTCGACATCGATGACGTGGGTTTGACCCGCATGGTCAGCCGCTTCGAAGGAGATGTCTTCCATCAGCTTTTCCATCACGGTATGCAAACGGCGGGCGCCAATGTTTTCGGTGCGTTCGTTGACCTGCCAGGCGGCCTCAGCGATGCGTCGGATCCCGCCGCTGGTAAACTCGATGGTGACCGCTTCGGTGGCCATCAGCGCCTGGTACTGCTCGGTCAGCGAGGCATTGGGCTCGGTGAGAATACGTTCAAAATCATCGGTGCTGAGGGCTCCGAGTTCGACGCGGATCGGCAAACGACCCTGCAGTTCCGGGATCAGATCTGAGGGCTTGGCGATCTGGAAGGCGCCCGACGCAATAAACAGGATATGGTCGGTGCGCACCATGCCGTGCTTGGTATTGACGGTGCAGCCTTCGACCAGGGGCAGCAGATCCCGCTGAACCCCCTCGCGGGAGACATCGGGGCCGGAGGATTCACCGCGTTTGCAGATCTTGTCGATCTCGTCGATGAAGACGATACCCTGGTTTTCGACCGCGGCGATCACCTGCTCCTTGAGCTCTTCCGGATTGACCAGCCGCGCCGCTTCCTCTTCGACCAACTGTTTGAGGGCCTCTTTGACCTTGAGCTTGCGCTTCTTGGTCTGACCCTGGCCCATGTTCTGGAACAGGCTCTGCAGTTGGTTGGTCATCTCCTCCATGCCGGGAGGCGCCATGATCTCCACCCCCACTTGCGGGGCTGCCAGCTCCAGCTCGATCTCTTTGTCATCCAGCTCGCCTTCGCGCAGCTTCTTGCGGAAGATCTGGCGGGTATGGCTGTTGTCCGGTTTCTCGCTCTGACCCCAGCCTTCGCGAGGGGCTGGCAGCAGGGCATCCAGGATCCGCTCTTCCGCCGCCTCTTCGGCACGGTAGCGGTTCTTCTCGATCTGTTGTTCGCGCACCATCTTCATCGCCATATCGGTCAGGTCGCGGATGATGGAGTCTACTTCCTTACCGACATAACCCACCTCGGTGAACTTGGTGGCTTCTACCTTGATAAACGGCGCATTGGCCAGTTTGGCCAGACGACGGGCGATCTCGGTCTTGCCGACCCCGGTGGGGCCAATCATCAGAATATTTTTCGGCGATACTTCCTGGCGCAGCCCCGGCTCGAGCTGCATACGCCGCCAACGGTTGCGCAAGGCGATGGCCACAGCGCGCTTGGCATCGGCCTGACCAATGATGTGGCGATCCAGCTCGTGGACAATTTCTCTAGGAGTCATTTCGGACATGGTGAATTCCTTATAACGGGCCGACGGCATCGACCCGAGGGGCAAGTCAGGCGGCTGGGTAATCCAGCACTTCAATGGTCTGGAAGCTGTTGGTGAAGACGCAGATATCACCGGCAATGGCCAAGGCCTTTTTGACGATGGTTTCGGCATCCAGCTCGGTATTATCCAGCAGGGCGCGCGCCGCAGCCTGGGCATAGCTGCCGCCGGAGCCCATGGCGATCAGATCCTGCTCGGGCTGCACTACATCGCCATTTCCGGTGATGATGAAGGATTTGTTGGCGTCGGCCACGGCCAGCATGGCTTCGAGCTTGCGCAGCGCCCGATCGCTGCGCCACTCTTTGGCGAGGGCGACGGCGGCACGTTCCAGGTTGCCCTGGTGCGCCTGCAGCTTGGCTTCGAAGCGTTCCAGCAGAGTGAAGGCATCGGCAGTGCCACCGGCAAACCCGGCCAGCACCTTGCCACCGGCCAGGCGATGCACCTTGCGGGCGTTGCCCTTCATCACGGTATTGCCCAGGGAGACCTGGCCGTCGCCGCCGATCACCACCTGGCCGTTACGGCGCACGGATACGATTGTAGTCACTGGAAACCTCGCTTGAGCAGATAGGGCGTGCCGTTATGGGCTTGTACGCGTGTCTATCAAACAGATGGGGTCGGCAGTAAAGCTTTTCAAGAGTAGAAGCAGTTAGCGGGCTAAATCCAGGGCGACGGGTGTCGCCCTGCGGTTGCGGTGCCGAGCGGTTATTTATTCCACAGAGTACAGCTATCGACCATATGCCGACTCTGCAGTTCTGCTTTCTTGCGCTCGGCATCGGCGCGGGAGGCGAAGGGGCCGAGCACCACCTTGTGCCAGGTGCCGGTGGCGGTCTGAGTCTGTTGAACCTGGGCCGCTTGTCCCTGTTGGGAGAGGCGAAGCTTCATGGATGCAGCCTGATCGGCGCTGCGGAACGCGCCACACTGCATCATGACGCGGCCACCGCTGCTGGTGCTGCTTGGTACGGCGGTAGTGGCTGGTTTGCTGTCGCTGCTGGCAAACGGCACGATTTGGCCGGCCAACAAGGCGGCGGCACGCTCCGGCTCACTGAGCTTGGGTGCTACTGTCCCTGCCGGCACGGGTTGTCCGTCCGGCGTGGTCAGGGCGCCACTCTGTTGCTGGGCCTTGAGGCGTTGCTGTTCCAGCAGTTGTTGCTGGGCCAGTAGGCGCTTGCGTTGCTCTGGATCGATACTCAGATCGGTCGGGGTGGCGCCACTGGGCAAGTCGACATTCACTTCCTTGTTTTCCAGCAAGGTCATGTAGTCAAACTTCTCCTTGGCCGGGCGTTGATCCTCGATGGGGATTGGTTTGACGACCGGGGCGACCTTGCCACTGGGCTGTGGATCCCCGGAGCTGCCTTTCAGCACATACAGGAAAATACCGAATCCGATGACCAGTGCCGCAGCCAGTACGACCCGCACCAGCGGGAATCTCGGTGGCGGCGGGCGGCGACCGGAAGCCGTCCGGCTGGCCGGTTTCCGTTTGCGGGCTGGTCGAGTGGTGCGGACGTAATCCTGAGTCATGGCTTACATACGCTCCAGAACCTGGATGCCCAGCAGGGCCAGACCCTGTTGGATGACCCGGGAGGTGGCGGCACACAAGGTGAGGCGGCTGGCTTTCTGGGCGGCTTCTACCCCTTCCTTGTTGATCGGGCAGGCTTCATAGAAGCTCATAAACAGGCCGGACAGCTCGTACAGATAGGTACACAGCAGGTGGGGCATGCCCTTGGCAGCCACATTCTGGATAGCATCGTTGAACTGCATCAGCTTTTGGGCCAATGCTTCTTCGGCCGCTTCATTCAGCTGCACCGGGCCGGTGATGGCATCGGCACCGGCACGGCGGAAGATGGACTGGATCCGGGTATAGGCATATTGCAGATAGGGCGCGGTATTGCCTTCAAACGCCAGCATGTTGTCCCAGTCGAAGATGTAGTCGGTGGTGCGGTTCTTCGATAGATCCGCATATTTCACCGCCGCCATCGCCACGGCATGGACCACGCCGGCCTGCTCTTCGGCACTCAGATCGCTCTCGCGACTGGCCATCAGATCCCGGGCGCGCTGCTCGGCTTCATCCAGCAACTCGGAGAGTTTGACGGTACCGCCGGAGCGGGTCTTGAACGGCTTGCCGTCCTTGCCCAGCATCATGCCGAAGGCTTCGTGTTCCAACGAGACCTGCTCTGGGACATAGCCAGCCTTGCGCGCTATGGTCCAGGCTTGCATCAGATGCTGATGCTGACGGGAGTCGATGAAATAAAGCACCCGATCGGCGCCTAGGGTCTCGACGCGATATTTGGCGCAGGCGATGTCGGTGGTGGTATAGAGGAAACCGCCATCCTTCTTCTGCACTATGACCGCCATGGCCTCGCCATCTTTGCCCTTGAACTCGTCGAGGAAGACCACCTGGGCGCCTTCACTCTCGACCGCCATGCCCTTGGCTTGCAGGTCGGCGACTATCCCCGGCAGCATGTCGTTGTACAGGCTTTCACCCATGACATCTTTGGCGCTCAGACTGACGTTCAGGCGGTCATAGATGATCTGGTTCTGCGCCATGGTCAAATCGACCAGCTTCTTCCACATGGTGCGGCAATAGGCATCGCCGCCTTGCAGCTTCACCACATAGCCCCGGGCCCGTTCGGCAAAGCCTTCATCCTCGTCGTAGCACTTTTTCGCCTCGCGATAGAAGGCTTCCAGATCGGAAAGCTCCATGTCGCTGGCGTGTTCGTTTTCCATTTTTTCCAGATAGGCGATGAGCATGCCGAACTGGGTTCCCCAGTCACCGACGTGGTTGGCGCGGATGACCTTGTGGCCGAGGAACTCCAGAGTCCGGGTCACAGCATCGCCAATCACGGTCGAGCGGATATGGTGCACCGCCATCTCTTTGGCGACGTTGGGCGCCGAGTAGTCAACCACTATGGTTTGCGGCGGATTGGCAGATTTGACCCCCAGTTGCGGGTCGGTGAGCAGGCCATCAATTTGGCGCGCCAGCCACTGGCTGTCGAGATAAAAGTTGATGAAGCCGGGACCGGCGATCTCGACTTTAGCGACGCGGGTGGAGGCTGGCAGGGCGTCGATCAGCTGTTGGGCGAGCTGACGCGGATTCTTGCCGACCGTTTTGGCCAGCAACATGGCCAGGTTGCTGGCCAGATCGCCGTGAGCCTTATCCTTGGTGTTGTCTACCTGAATGCGCGGAGCCAGATCGGCGGGCAATTCACCCTGGGCGATCAAGGTGGCCACGGTCTGTTCAAGTAGTTGCTGAATATGCTCTTTCATCTCTGCTCATCCAAATTTGGAAACTGAAACCAGGTACTACCGATAGTCACTACCACAGGAGTGACTACAAACAATGGCGTACGAATTTATAAGGGGCAAATTTTACTCTGAATAGCGCGCCCTGACTACCTTTGCTGCCTGGACCGGGGTTGGCTGAATTTATGCTTGCTCTGGGATAGCCGCCTATAGTGGCAAGAGCGTGACTCGCGACTCTTTGACGCATAGCGCTTGTTCATGGTTTGTGACGGCATGACCGACTCGAGTTTCCCGGAGGTAAAATGATGCGACTGCCCCTGTTTCCGCTGAATGTCTATCTCTTGCCGGGTGGCATTTTACCCCTGCGTCTGTTCGAGCCACGTTACTTGCGGATGCTCTCCCTGAGTCAGGCCCATGGTTTTGGTTTGTGTCTGCTGGGCACGCGCCGCGAGGATGGCCAGATGCCGTTACTAGCTCTGGGTACCAGAGTAGAAGTCACTGATTTTAATCAATTAGATGATGGAACCTTGGGGATTACCGTCCGCGGTATCGAACGGTATCGCTTGCATAGCCTCACTATCGAGCCGGATGGTTTACTGATGGGCGAGGTCACGGCGTTGCCGAATTGGCAAACCACGGAGTTGGCTCCCCGGCAGGATATTCTGGCGCGAAAACTCGGTGAGTTGTTTGAAGAACATCCTGATTTTGCGGCCTATTATCCGCAGCCGGAGTGGGCGAATGCCTGTTGGGTTGCCCAGCGCTGGCTCGAAGTCCTTCCCCTGTCCGGTGAACAGAAGTTACCTCTGCTGGAAAGTGATGATTGCAGTGATGCCCTGCGTTTTTTGATGGATGTGGTCCATGAGCCGCTGCGTCCTCACTAAGGTGCTGTCTCCTATTTTGCGTTGCATTTGGCGGTGTTTTGCAAATTGCAGCGCTTTGACGTGATCCCGGAGTCGGGGCCGTTCGTAATGATCATGCAGGTCACTCGAGGTTGATAGTCGATGATGAGGCAGGATCAGAATCGAATCGCAAGCCCGACAATCCGGTATACTGGCGCAACCCACGCCTATCATATCCGAGCATTGATGGACGATTCGAACCCAGAAATGATCGAGCCTTCTCACTTGGCTCAGTGGCTGCAGCGCGTGGCCGAAGAACGCTCTGCAGACGCTTATAGTCGACTGTTTCGTTATTTTGCGCCGCGGATCCGCAGCTATGGTCTGCGCCATTTGTACAGCGAGGCTCAAGCCATGGAGCTGGTGCAGAACACTCTATTGACCGTCTGGCAGAAGGCCCATCTCTATCAGGGGGAAAAGGGTGCGGCCGCGACCTGGATTTACACCGTGATGCGGAACCAGTGTTTTGACATGCTTCGCCGCCAGATGGCGAGTAAGGAGCAATTGGTCGCTGAAGATCTGTGGCCGGTATTGGAGCTGCAGGTGGAGACCGATCTTGTTGCGGATACGGGTGAAAATCAGGTGCTGACTCGTCAGCTGGCGCATTACATCCACCGGTTGCCCGTTCCTCAGCAAGAGGTGGTGCGGGGTATCTATCTGCAGGATTTAACCCTGCAAGAGCTGGCTGAACGGCTGGATGTGCCGCTTGGCACCATTAAATCCCGATTACGGTTAGCCCTGGAAAAACTTCGTGAGCAGATAGGTCATGCCGATGATTAATCACCACCCTGATAGCCAGTTGTTGCAGGCGTTTGCGGCCGGAACGCTGGCCCCGAGTCTGTCCATCGCCGTATCGGCACATCTGGAGCTCTGTCGCCGCTGTTCCCGACAGGTTCATCGACTGGAGGCTCGTCTGGCAGAGTCCCTGCTGCACGGCGAGCTGGCGGATGATGAGCCTGTGACGGATGATCTGGAGGCCATGTTGCAGCAGATTCTACAAACTCCGCCGACGGCATCGCCGGATCCGGATGATGTGGTATCACCGGTGCATCCTGTCCTGGATTGGCAGGGACAACAGATACTCATGCCCCGAGCTCTGCGCCAACTGCTTCCGGTTTCCTGGCAGCGTGTGGGCAAGGTGGCTCGAGCCCGCCTGGCGTTGAATGAAGCGGATGGTTCCAGAGCCAGTTTATTGGCGATCGAGCCCGGGGGCGGGGTGCCGGCCCATCAGCATGCCGGTTATGAACTGACCCTGTTGTTGGCGGGAAACATGCTGGATGAACACGGATGCTATCAGGCGGGCGACTTCCTTCTTCTTCAGGGATCTCAAACCCATACCCCTGTGACTCCGGATGGTTGCCTCTGTTATACCGTGCTGGATGCCCCGGTCCAGTTTACCCGGGGTCTTCCGCGACTGCTGAATGGCTTTGGATCCTTGCTCTATTGATGGTGGGCTGGAGATAACCGAGTGGTGCTGCGGTTAAAACAACTCCTGTGGATCCACATCCAGCGACCAGTGCACCTTGCGGCCGCTGGGTAGCGTTTCGATCTCTGGCAGTATCCGGGTCAATAGATGCGCCAGGGGCGCTCGTTGCGGCATCTGCAACAGCAGTTGCATCCGGTATTTGCCGGCACGGCGCTCCATCAGGGCGGAAATAGGACCTATGACCTGAAGGCCGGGATAGAGGCTGCGACGGCTCATGATAAGCCCGGCGACATCCAGCATGAATTGGTCCACATTGGCTTTGTGGACCGCCTCGCTGCGCAGCAGGGACTGAAAGGCAAAGGGCGGTAGTCCCAGCAAGGCGCGCTCCTGCAGGCAGGTGCGGGCAAAGTGGTCATAACCGTTTTGCACCAGATCCTGCAGCAGCAAATGGCCCGGATGGTGACTCTGCAACACCACCAGTCCCGGTTTGCTGGCGCGTCCCGCGCGCCCTGCAACCTGGGTGTAGAGCTGGGCCAGTCGCTCGGTGGCTCGAAAATCCTGGGAAAACAGTGCACTGTCGACATCGAGCAGTCCCACGAGCGTGACATTCGGGAAATGATGGCCCTTGGCCAGCATCTGGGTGCCGATCAGGATCTGGTACTCCCCTTGGCGGATGCCATCCAGATGCGCCTCCAGCTCGCCTTTGCGTCGGGTGCTGTCCCGATCGATACGGATGGTGCGAAAGCGGGGGAAATGGCTCGCCAGCAATGCTTCGACCTGTTCGGTTCCAACCCCTGTGCCTTGCAAATCGGCACTACCGCACTCGGGGCAGTGGCTGGGGACCGGGCGCTGGCTGTCACAATGGTGGCAATGCAGGCGTCTGCTTCCTTGATGCCAGGTGTAGTAGGCATCGCACCGGCCACAAGCCGCCGTCCAGCCACAATGGTGGCAGAGCAGGGACTGGGCATAACCCCGCCGATTGAGGAACAACATCACCTGATTCCCCGCCTGCAGGTGGGTTGCCATCAGCTGCAATAATTGCGGGGAAACACCCGCTTGCAGTGGTACCTCCTTGATATCCAGTACTGCCTGTTGTGCCATGGCGGCGCCACCGGCTCGGTGCCGTAGCCGCAGGTGCTGGTATTTGCCACTGTGAGCATTCTGCAAGGTTTCCAACGATGGCGTGGCGGATCCCAGCAGGATCGGACAAGACTCCAGCCGTGCACGCATGACGGCCAGGTCCCGGGCGTGGTAGCGAAATCCCTCCTGTTGCTTGAAGGATCCATCATGCTCTTCATCGATCAGGATCAATCCCAGATCCCGGAATGGTGTAAACAGCGCCGAGCGGGTGCCGATGAGAATAGCGGCTTCGCCTTGCTGACAGGCTAACCAGGCCTCCAGCCGCTCCCGATCATTCATGCCGGAATGCAGGGTCAGGATCGGCGCCGCAAACCGGCGTCGGAAACGTTGCAGTGTCTGCGGGGTCAAGCCGATTTCGGGGACCAGCACCAATACTTGCTGGCCGCGCGCCAGTACCGGCGCGATCAGCTGCAAATAGACTTCCGTTTTGCCAGAGCCGGTGACGCCATCTAGCAGAAATACGCCGAATTCGGCACCGTGACCCTGCACCTGAGCAACTGCCAGAGCTTGTTCAGTATTGAGCTGATGTTGATCGGACTCATGAAGCAGCAGGGTATCCCGCCAGTCCTGTTGCAAGGTGAGCAAATCGAACTTTTCTACCACCTGCTTGGCGGCTAGCTTGGCCAGTACCTGGGCATCGACTCCTGCTTCACGCAGGTCGGCTGCGGTCAGGGGGCCATCTTGCAGTAGCTGTAACGCCAGGTGTTGGCGCAATGCCGTTTTCCCCGGACGATACCCTTCGGCCTCAGTCCGCGCAGTCAGTCGCCAGCTCTCCAGCGGTCGGCGCAGGGCGGGTTCCCCCTGGCGCAACAGAACCGGCAGCGCATGTTGCAGTACCTCTCCCAGGGGATGCTGATAATAGTGAGCGCTCCAGAGCAATAACTGCCACAAGGCGTCCGGCAGCAGGGATGCGTGATCCAGCTGCTCCGTGATGGGTTTGAGCTTATCCAGCGGCAGATCGCTTTGTTCCGGATGCCCCGTGACCAGGCCGACCAGCAGTTGTCGGCCAAAGCTGACGCGAACCCGGCAGCCGATGGCTGGCAGGGGCGAGGGCGCCAGATAATCGAATTGGCGGCGCAATGGCACCGGCAGTGCGACTCTAATAGGGAGATAGGAGATCATTTCGCTCACGGGTTGCCTGTTTTTTCTGCGATCATACTTGCGGCTGTAGGGATCGATCCTATATTATTCGCACCCTCAAAACATCCGTTCCAATTCGTGTGGTGTCTGGCGTGAGGCTGGATGGCGACACGGCCTAATATATTAGAGGTTGTCCATGAAAGAAGGTATCCACCCAGAGTACAAAGCGATCAACGTGAAGTGCTCTTGCGGTAACGAATTCTCTGTCCGCTCCACTGGTCGTAGTCTGAACCTGGACGTTTGCTCTGAATGCCACCCGTTCTACACTGGCAAGCAGAAGATCGTTGACACCGGTGGTCGTGTTGACCGTTTCAACAAGCGTTTCGGCGCTCTGGTTGGCAAGAAGTAATTCGCGCCAACAACATAAAAAGCGCCTCTCGGGGCGCTTTTTTTATGTGCGCCGGGCATGGCGCGCAGCGCCGTGACAGGCGCTATCCGGTCACCGTGGTGGTGATGGGATGACTTGG
>NZ_BAAGVN010000305.1:0-13521 GCF_054780855.1 Pseudaeromonas pectinilytica | reverse complement strand
GTATCCATAGCGGGCACCTCAGTCCAGCGAACTTACTGCAAGTATAGATTGCCCCAACACGTAAAGGGAACAGCGCCGCAAAGAGTGCTTTCTATTTATCGCAATATTTTACATGAACTGGAGGTCCGTCAATGACAACCAATCAACAAGACTTCTATCAATTAAATTTGGCGTACCTACACGCAGCACGAGAATTAGCGCGAATTGATCCGCAAGAGGCCGTATTGCGCTTTGGACTTACACGCGACGTGGTTGATGCTCTGATTAATGCTGGTGTTGATGACCTGCAACGAGTGGCGACCTCATCATTCATGCTGTTTCAACCAAGGGGTAACCAAAGCCAACTGATTGAGATGGTGAAGAGCAAAGGCACAGGTATCCCAAGAATCGCTTATTTATTATCAACCCTAAACAACAAGGGGGATGCATGATTGATAACCTGTCCAAAAGTGAGCTATTTACCCGAGCCTCGCTGCTTATTAAATACGGATTTCGAACAACCATTATCGCGCTCGATACAGGTTTGCCAATCCACATTATCAGAAGGCTCCACAAAGAAGTGACTGGCAAGTCACCTTGTCCTGGTCAATTGCCAGAATCTGATGCCATCGTCAAAAGCAGAAGAGCATTAGTTGAAGGCTCCCTGCTTATGGCGCTTTATGTCAATATTGGTGGTGATAATGTCTACAAGCAATTAAATATCGATGCTTTGATGAAGGCTTACGATGCGTATTTGGTTGCAAGAGAAGAAGCAGATCTTCCAGCTGAGATCCCCTGGAAAAAACTGACCATCAATGAAGGTTGGGTTCTAGCTCGTGATTTAAGATCACAGCTTGCATCCTTACACCGGTGTCGATGCGGCAGTCTGTATTTGACGGTATCACAACAGCGCATTCAGCTTAAATGCCCTGTGTGTGAGATTATGGCCGAGCAAACCACTAGAGCACTTTTTGAGAACTAACATGCTGATGCATGATTTGATTGTGCACCGTCTGTGCACTTTGAGAGTACTAAGAAGATGACAAACTTACTTAAATCTTTACCAGCACGCTGCTGGTTTATATCACTGGGGCTTTTTCTGGCGACTTTGGCAGCGGCTCATTTTTTTCCATCAGAAATATTTACGGCATCTGCCAAGTTAGCGGCTTTGCCATTTCTGATTTGCACCATCGTTTTTTTCAGCTACTTGGGATTCAAAGCAACTGCTAGTCCTATCGGCCTTATAACCATCACCACTATGTGTTTAGCAATCGCATATTGGCAAGCGAGTTGGGCAATTTTATGTGTCGGTTTAGCTTTCTTAGGCTTAAGCGGACTAATCCATTTATTTCAAAGACAACTGAAAGATACCGGTCGAGAACTAAGCCTGAGCGAAAAAAAATATTGGTACTGGGTAAACGAATTTGCAGACGGTCGCTCATCTATCCTCCCCAAAAGGCCAAAAAAATAGCCAGCCCATCACAAGCTGGCTACCTTCTGTTTTTAGTTCCTTCCTGAAGCCTGGTTATAGGCCCTAATATCGATCAAGTTGTTCTGAGCATAATCTCCAGCAAGGGATGCATTTGAGATCACTGCAATCTGCTTATCCACAAATGCTTTATCTTCTTCGGACACACTGTCGGGGATGTAAGCACCGCTCTCATCTTTTTGACGATACTCATTTAGCATTTGCTCCCTTAGACCAAGCATTTCAGGCGACCAACTCGATGAGTCTTCAGAGTTGAAAACGCGCCCCGCCAAACCTTCATTGAAAGCTTGAGCGAACACTTGACTTTGAATCGGGGTCAATCCCATTCTCTGCCCTTCGCTGTATGCTTCCTGTTTAAAATCATCGGCATACTGTTCTAAGAACTCACCATATCGATTGTTAACTGCCGCACCGAATGCCCCAGCCAACATGGCTTCAGACTTAGTACCCCAGTTTACTTCGGAGGCATACTGCGAACTCGATCCACTGTATGCATCATTAAACGCCGTCAATGGGTTTTCCAAAGAGGTTCCGGCGTCAACAGCTGCTTTTAAGCCATCCCAGGTTGATTTGCTGGCCACCGTTGCATTGTGCAAGAAACCTCGTGAGCTAGGGTCGTCAAGTGCTTGCTCCTTGTAACTCTCATAGTCTTCGCCAAAGTGATTCAAGGTATGCAGTGCTGCATCAGTATGCTTGCCACTGAAGTCACCAATAGCACTGGCGCTGTTGAAGAACATTTCAGCACCAGAAACTCCGCTATCATCAGCCATAATGCGAGATCGCCACTGAGAGCCAGCTTCACGGTTTAGTCCAGATTGATAGGTACTTGTGTCAGAAGCTACGGCCTGTTGGGCTTGTTGTTGATGCGCATTTAGTTGTCCATCAACACCAGACAAATTAGTTTGGTAAGCTGATTGAGCTGCGTTGAACTGAGTTTGAACAGTTGCAGCATCCTCGTAGCCGCCCAATACACCCGATTCCACTTGGCTTTGAGTGCCACCAAAAGTAGGTGCAGTTGATGACAAGCCTTCATTAGAGCGTGGCTGAATAGATCGTAAATCGGCTCCGGTAGCCATGGCCATAACAGTCATTGCTGCTTGATAGTCATTGTCTCGTTCAGCGGGCGTCGAGGAGTTGCTATAGGTTAAAGACTCCATAGCTGCGGCCACATACGCCTGATTATCATCAGGTAGCAAGCGCTGATACATTGGAAGGTTTTCACGTAATCGGTTACCTGCTTCAACATGCTGGTTCATATAGCGACCTAAATAATCCATGACTTCAGGATTATCCGCTGCTAATCGAGTTAACGTCGCACCATCCGTGTTCCTTTGTCCTGATAGACTGTAGCTGGCCTGATCAAGCTCACTAAAGCGGTTTGATGCCGTGATAACGTCTTGTGCTGAACTCTGAAGTGACTGATAGTCTTGATTAGACAACGACATCTCAACGCCAGAGCGTCTTGAATCTGAAAGGTCCTTAACCATTGCATCGCGATACTCAGCACGTCGTGAATCACTTGATGCCAAGCTTTGCATCTCCCCAGTGAGCGTATTTGCGGTCGTTGACCGAGAACTGCCCTCTGATGACTCAACTTGGCCACTAAAGTTACCACCTAAATCCAAGCCTGCTCGTAACCGTGATATTTTTGGCACTCTTGATGATTCAGGCTTATCCACTCCTGGTAGGTTGCCTTGTGGGGAGTCATTCCCTCCTGTACCAAGTAATCTTCCCAAGAACCCTTTATCTGCTACTTCTTTATCACCGGTATTTGTAATGGTTCCATCTCCACCGACCCTAAGGCCTCCCGATAACACGCCCGATACCAAGCCACGTACAGCGTCTTTTTTATCGTCTCCGAAACCATACCGTGTTTGCAGGTCATCAGTAACCTGATTAACAACGGCGCTAGATGCGGAATTAGAAGAACCGATCTGACGTCCAACCGAAGAAAGGTTGTCGTAACTTAGCTTTTCACCAAAAGTTCGACTCATGGTATTGCCAACTTGACGGCTAAAGGCTTGAGTTGCCTGAGTCATGGATTCTTTTGCAGAACCGACCATTGAACCCACCGCATTTCCGACAGAGAAACTGCTTAGTAAGTTTGACGCACCGGTCATTGCAGAACCTGTGAGGGCTGAATTTTGGAACATTGACTGTGATTGCATTACCGGGGCATTTTTCGCGACATCTGGACTTGCCATCTTTTCATCAATGGCATCACCGTTTTGAAGACGTCCAGCCAAGTGGGTAGCGGTTATTGCTGAGCCATACACGAGCATGAGCGAAATTGCCGGAACACTCGACGCCAACATGCCGCCAGTAGCTATCCAGGTTTGCAGCACTGAATCCATCTGCATCATCCCAGCAAAAGATGGCACTTCTGTACCTGCAAAGGCATCAAGCGACGACATTTTCCCTGCAACGGTTAAATGAATATACAGGTTAATGATGGCCATGACAGGCATCCAAAGTTGAATCCAAAGCAGGATTAACAAGTACTTCCCGGCCATTCGCATCCCGATTTGGCCAAGGGCAATCACAAAGGCCATCAATGGGGTGATGGCGTAAATGAAACCCTCAAAAAACGTCATCATCGGACGAACGATACTTTGGAACAGGGTCTGCTCCGCAGCCCATTGCGTATTGCGCTGCTCAATCGCTTGGTTAACCATCACGGCTGCGGTGAAAGCTTGATCATCCATATATTTGCCCGTCACGCTTTGCTCATAAATAGGCAAAAGCACCGACGCGGTCATGTACTCTTGGGTGTTAACCGAAGCCAAACCAAGGTTATTCAGTGCATTTCGGATCACGTCATCAGTGTCCGTTGCTGACGAAGTCCCCAATGAGGCCGACAGAACCTGTTTAAGCCTTGGTATGAAGGTTGATTCTGTCATGAGTTTCAGTTGGCTGTAGGCATCGGTGCAGTCCAGATCGCTACTGCTACCACTAAGCATGATGCGTGTGCCATAAATACGCGAATCAAACCTAATCGCAGTCATCGGATTAGGATCACTCAGCACCTGATCGAGGTTCTTTTGGCCAATGTCGATACCAATCAAGGTGCACTCTTTGATGTAGTTAAACCACGATTGCTCGATGTCCGAGCCGCCGACACGATTTGCATCACCCAACCCAGAGCGATCCATCACCTGTTTTCTCACTTTAATCAGTGACTGTAAACTGGATGCAAAGCCGTATTCCGTCATGGCGGGAGTTGAGAAGGCGGTTTCAAACAATCGCGTGATTTGAAAGCCAACAGTCGAAATCGTACTGCCTGCGGCAGCAACACCGATGGGCACATTATCAACCACTCGAACTTGTCCCGTGTACGCATCCTCAATGCTCACTCGGGTACTGGGCCCAAACATGGTTGCAAAGACTAGCCATGAGACTAAAACATGTTGAAAGTTAATCCCACGACCACCTTGCATTAAGGCCTGAACAGAGACCATCAATACCCCAATGAGCAAGCCAATGCGAACCATTGAAGTAAAATCGCCTGTACCAGTGATCATCGCGACAGCGTTCAAGACCTGCTCTAAAAATGCCGAATCCCCGATGGAATAGATCTCCCACATGACCTATTCCCCCAGTGCCGTAGATTTAACGGTGTAATAACGCTGCTTGCGAATGGTCTGAATCACCTGATTAAAGTGCGCCAGCAATTCTTGCTCTGAGCCGTATCTTCGCTGCAACGCGGCGTACTCCTCATTGATTTGGCGACGTGCACGTTCAAGATCTTCCGTTAACAACTTCGCATAGGCATGATCTTCCACACCCGATGTGCTTCTAGCTGCGTTGAGCATGTCTTCAACCAATGCTCGGGCCATCTCAACAGCAATAAATGGTGCAGCTCTAGAAGCAAACGACCTAGCAGCCCCTTCATTTAATGCAGAAAGTGTTCGAATCATGCCGCCAATGCTTGCAGGAGCCGAGGTCATAAAAGCCTTCTCGGTGGTGCTAGCTGCCCCAGTATTTCGAGCAAACTTAAAAATAATGCCGTTACTAGAAACTGTACCAAGAAGTAAATTTTCGACCTGAGTTGATAACCCGGTTAGGGTCACGTTAGTGATTGTTGGATTCAGACAGCCGTCTTGTGTCACTGTGTCACATCGGTACATAGCGACGTTACCGCCATGAATTAGATGCTCAATAGTCACTTTATTGCCATTCAGTCTGGTCAGTTTTGGGGCTTTACCTTGACCATCAGCCGCATTAGCCAAATCACCAACGATGATCGAACCCGTCACCGACATAACCGCTTCAAGAAAACGATCCTCCCCCGATGCAAACCAGCTTGATGCCGAGTGACGTTTCAGTGCTCGCCAAACCAAGTTGCCTTTAATCGTTTTGTTCACATCAGATGCCGCGACACTTGAAGCGTTCTCATAAGGGTTCTTACCATTGGACTCACTCCAACTGGTAAAAACGTCTCCAGCCCCTTTAAGTGAGCTCAACATGCTGGCTTCTGTTTGCCCCTTCTTACCAAAAGCAGCCAGAGTATCGTTCACGACTCCCTGAGCCATTTGACAGGAATTGCCAAAATATTCGTTCAACTGCTGGATTTTCTTTTGCAGTGTCTCCATGTGCTGGGAGCATTTCTCACACATAGCACTGAGCGCCAATTGAAATGCGTACCCCTTGGCGTTTGCAGCAACAGAGCGAAGTAATTGAACAAACTGATCCGCGTTAACAAATGACAAACTTCCAGCGAACATATCAATGCCGCCACAACCGGCTTGGAATGACGGAGGCACCATAGAGACGAGGTTTTCGTTCATGATCCTGTTACGAACAACAACACTTCCACCAGATATAACGCCACGCCGCTGACTCTCGAATACACCAGGCGCAGTGGTGTTGGTCATTGAACCAAACAACTGATTCATCTCCTGTTGCAAGCTTGCTTGGCTCATAGATGAAAAACCAATCGCACAGGCGATTAGCGATACTTGGAATACTTTTTTCATCGTTATAACCCTCCTTGTGCACGCAGATAGCGAACAAGGAACTCAGGGTCCTGTAATATTTTTTCGTTAAGCTCTTGGGCTGACATCGCGAGTGACACGCCGGGCTGAACAGGTCTGGTGGCATAGTAAGTTTGATCGTCAATCCAACCGGCTTGATGGGCTGCGAGAATGATTCGATTATTGAGCTCATCAAGGCTCATTGCGCCCTGGCCAATCGGAGTGATGACATTAGGCGGGTCAACTAAGAACACGGCAGGGACAGTCGTAACTGACAACGATTGTGCTTGTCCTGAATCGACTTTGTAATTTGGAAATTCTCCACTTGGTAAAGGCAAGCCATCGACAGCAATAGCAAACACCTCGAAACCGTAGTTCAAAGCCATGGATTCGATGATAGGCGCTTGAGCGTGGCAGTAAGGGCAATCCGAACGATAGAAGAAGAACAAGCCAGCCCGTTTTGCTACTTCACCTAAAGCTACATCACGTTGAGCGCCAGCTTCTCGATCCATCCGATTGGCAGCATAGGTCGCCAAGGGTCTGCGACTGATTTCATCCAAAACTGGATCGCCCATGACCACCTGCTGACTAACATCAGCAAACTGTGAGCCCTTATCCATCATGACGCGCTGGAGATACAGATAGGCTCTGACGTTCTCATTCGTCGGCTCATCAATTGCCTTGTCCATGAAAGACTGCATGTGCTCACGAAACCAGGCAGCACTAAAAGGCTTTAGCTCGCTCTGACTCGACTCTTCCGCACCAAATTCCGGCTTCGTAAGCTCATCAGGCTGTTTAGGTTCAGGAATGACCTGATACCAAAACCAGCCTTCCTGACCACGCTGATAGAATTGCCCATCACTAGCATGGGCGGGCAAGATGAATAGAAAGAAAATAATGATTGGGATGGTCACCCATAGGATGAACCTAGGGCGGGAGCATACTTCGTTTGTTTTTTGTTCATCAGGCATATGACGTTAAAAATCCTGCCGGAAAATGAATTTTTCTGGTGAGTTATGAAATGTAGAACGTTATTTTTGAGCGAAAAACATCCAAAATCAAAGTGTGATCCCGCCCTGAGGATGAACCAAGGTAACAAAGGGGTTCTCATTGTCAGCTCCAGAAAATTTCACAGAGCTAACATGCTAAAGATCCCCGTCAGTGCCATTGGCCAGATAGATGAAGGAATTGTGTGTGTTTCTGACTATAGGGAACTGTCAACCCAACTCAGCTGACTTGTCACTATCTCGATAATGCCTATGATATAAAACTGATACCCAACTCAATAAACAATCTCGACTTCAAAAAAATGACATTTCGTTGAACAATGGCCTTTCTCCACAAAAACGTCACCGATTAAAAACCTTAGAATAAAGGGCATTAATAAAAATGCTGCACTGCTCTTTCATTTTCCTATTAAAATCAATATACGTATCTTCAGGGATTTTTAGAAAAAGCACATGGAACGGTATCTCTTGTCCTTGCTGGTGAATAATATCTGAAATCACACCCTGTGTTTTTTCAAGGTTAAGTGAAGCCCATCGTTCTTCTGATATAGGGTAAATAAATCCACATCCCTTGATTGCGACAACATTTCCATACTGCCCTATGTAAGTATGTAGCTGAAAAAGATCTTCACGCTTCACCCCAAATTGTGAATCAAATGCTTTATACTTCACATCAAATACGAATAAACTCTCATCGATTTCTATAACAAGATCAGGTTCAAGTTTTCTCATATAACCACTGAGAGCACCAGATGCTATTTGCTGACGTTGCTCGAACTTACCTAGCAGACGTAGCCCATCTCGCTTGATGAGCTTACGAATGAAATATTCAAACAACATCGAAATATCGAAAAAGAAAGCACTCGAATCCTGCTGCGAATCAAAATCAGAGCCCTTCCGGTCAATGACTTGCTTAGATAAGTCAATGAGCACGTTATAATCATTGTAGAAAGGGTTGGTGAAATGAGAAGTCCTCAAAATTTCTTGCTGTGACCTTTTAATCCCCTGATTGGCAGTCAGAAATGCACTATAGATATTTCGTGTTTGGTGACAAAATGAGTAATGTGCAACTGCTTCATAAGCTTTTATAAAAAGTGAAGTTGCAGGGCTGTCGTAGCTGTGCTCTCGGTACGAGCATAAATATTTCCCAGATGATTTATTCTGGAAATAATCTGTAGCATTTATAGTTCCTCTTACGCGGGAAATACGATCATTTCTTGTAATATAAGTCTTTGGCAAGCCCAGGCGGTATGCTCTCTTAAACTTAATATTCCATAGATATGCTAAAAGCCACTCGTAACCGTCTGCGTGACTTTCTCCTCCAATGTTTTCTAATTCGAGAAATCCATCGGCATCTGCAATGATGTATTGAAGGAAAGCATCACCAAAACGTGAGCTGATCTTCAGAGAGTAATCTCCTCGCTTAACAAATCCGATTAGATTGCCCGTGTCGAGATTAAAATTTCTGGCATCCGTACCAGAGACACCGATGAAACCGCCATCTGTATTGTGTTCGTAATCTTCATCATTGAAGAGTATTAAAGCATCGGAAATATTATCATTCAGCTTTTTTTCGACATCACGAGATACCGAATTCAAAAAGTGCCAAATTGCAGACTCGTCGTTATGAGGATAGGTCCATTGTCCTTTTGATTTGGCACTAAGGGTTATCGACTTTCCCAAACGTCTATTTGTCAAAATGCCTTCGCTGACAAAATAGGACTGGTTATCGACCAGTGTACCGTTATTAATGATATCGAAAAGCCACACAGTTTAAACCCCAAATGCCTTCCCGAAGGAGCTAATCAGTTCAGTCTCCTTACCTGTTCCACGAAGATACTCCTGTAATAACGGACGAATACAATCATCCCATACACGCTCTCGTACCTCCGAAACTGTAAGGCTGGTTGCATACTTCAAGTCCATCAAATAGGCATGACCAATTTGGTAATCATTACCAAGCAAAGGTTCTTTAGCTATCAATTCATTCAAGCGTTCAAGGTTATCCACCAAGGGCAGCCAAGCTTTGCAAAATTGGTTCAAATGGTACTTCAATAGCGCCATATCAGGCACCACTTCTTCCCAACGGAATCTTCGACGCAAAGCGAAGTCAAAACTTTCGACACTTCTGTCTATCGTGTTCATCGTTCCAATAAGATAGATGTTTGTTGGAATGAAGAACAAATACCCTTGTGCGTCCTTAAGCATACCAGTATGTTCATTGTTCAGATTGGAATATTGGGTTTTAACGCAACCTCTAGTGCCTCGGTATTCCAGACAGTACATTAACTCACCAAAAACGCGAGACAACTCAGCCCGGTTTACCTCATCAATTATAAAGAAAAATGGTGGTACTGCTTCCGATACAAGCTTGGATATATTTGATATTTCGAAAATATCCTGCCAATGCTCGCCTGATAACTTTTCTCTAAACGGGAGAAGTTCCTTGATAGTAAGATACTCCCACTTCTGAGTAAGTCCAAGCCCATATACATCGATTTCCCACTTACCAGCGCTTCGGCAAAACTCTTTAAAAACACCATTTTGCAACGTTAATTGAGAGTTCCCATCACTGTCCAAAACCGGACGTAGCCCTTCCATAAAGTCTTCATAACTGAAAGAAGGATGAAATTGAACCAACTCAATCTGACTTGCATGTGTGAGACGGCTGTAGGGAGCAAATTCCTCTTTCCAGATGTCAAACAAGAGCGAAGTTTGCAGGCGTGCTTGATAAGTTTTCCCTGTCCCCGGCGCACCGTATTTAACAATCTGCTTCTTTAAACTGAATGGGTTTGACAAATTCTCGTAAAGCACCCAAACAAACTGACTAAGATAAAACTCATCAGTTTTACCTTCCCGAAGCTCATTATCAAACTCGCTTTTGATGCTCTTTAATAGAAAAATGTTTTTAGCAAACCAACTTTGATTTTCTTCTGCTGGGTATGCTGGAATTATTCCTTCGCGTATAAGCCAACTAAAAACCTGATTAAATTTACCGGAATCAACCGTTGTGGAGACTTCGAGCGTACAAGCTGCTGCCACTCGATTAACGAGAACAGGGTTGTTGGATTTACCTTGGTTAGACCACGAATCAGAAAAAATCGTGAAGTTTTCACTGTTTGGAATCAATATAAATCTTTCTAATGCGGATATGAAATTCTTGTCTTTAATGAATGACTGGAAATTGTCATTGCTCAACACTGACTGTCCGCGAGACGCGATACCGTTGCTCTTCTCATAGATTAATTGCTTCAGAAAGGCTTCATCATTTTGAGACAAGCCTTCTCCAGATGTGATTCGCTCACGGATTTGAGCGACCTGACTGTAAAAGTCACGATAGGCTTTGTGCCATCCATTGACTTCGTGCTTCCTGTTCTCAATAAGATATTTATATAGGTTTTTCAGTCTACTTTTCATTTATTCCCTTGTTGCTGGATTATCGGACACACATCTTGAATTCATTTTGCGCTTTTGTGAGAGACTCATTTAGCCTGAAAACAGTAACCAAAGTCTTCATTGCTCCTGACGGAACGACCACATAATGCAAATCACTGTTACTGTGCCGCCAAATATCAGCTTTGTTACTATATTTTTGGTTCTTATGAAGAGCTACCTTTTCAGGAAAAATTGCTTTTGTCAATGATGAGCTAAATAACCTTGAAGTCAAAGCCTTCCAAGGATGCTTAGGTACGCCGTCTGAAAGCCGTTCCACGAATCTTTCAAGCGCGTGACGAGTCACCACGACAGGTCCAATATTTGGCACATTGATGACTTCATCGATGTCTCTCACTGAAACATTATCGACGCTGTATTCTTCGAAGGAATATGAGAGCCAATCTTCCCGTTTCTCTACCGATATCTGTGCTTCTTGGTAACGGGTGAGCAAGAACCTGGTCAGGCTATAAAGTGAATGCTGAGTTGAGCGTTGTTTCTGTAACTTTTTGATGGCTCCTTTACTGACCCGGATTTGAAGCCCATTGCCGCTTCGGTTACTGCCCATCACCTCTTTCACTGACAATAGGTGGTGAATCGCATAGAGCTCAGCTGCAATTGGCTTTTGCTGCTCAGGTAGCTTGTCGTATTGCTCACCTAAATCGACCTTTAGCTCACCACCTCTTCGAAGGCCGGTCTTCCAGTAAACCGTAAACTCACCATCAATCTGCTTTGTTAACAGGGTTAATACCATCATGTTTGTTTCTCCTATTGGTTATCTATTTTTCATTCTCCATGTTTTTTCAATTATGCAAGGCGCAAAAAAAGGGGCCGAAGCCCCTTGGATCAGATATGAACTTTCGGAAAGCCCATGGCACCGTAAACATTCAGCACATCATTCCAATCCCAACTTTTCACGCCAAGTGACGTTGGTATCGGAGGGATCAGGACTTGTGTCAGAATGCCTTTTTTCCAGGCTTTTTTCTTGAGTTCATTCGCTGCATTCAGGCCGGTATCAGAGAGATCGTGGTCTGCCCAGATGTACAGCATTTTCACATTACTTGGTGGTTCAAACCTAGCCAGTAGCGTTGCATTCACAACCGACCAACATGTTTGCCCCGTTGCTCTGGTAACCGCTAAAGCAGTTTCGATGCCTTCAGAAACACCTAATACCTCACCAGGCTCACCTATCGGAATGGCACCACCTGTGATTGTTCTGTCACTGGGTATTGGCATCATCTTTTTAGGCTTTTCAACCGGCGCTTTGAATCCATCTTCACTTAGGTAGATCCGATGGAACGTGGCCGAACGCCCTTGCTGCGTAACGATTTTCCCTAGCAGCGCTGGGTAGCTATCGATAAACAGACCATCTTCATCATGGTAAGGCAAGTTTGGATGAAACCTCAGCACCGAATCCCATTCAGGACGAAGCCGCGTAACAATGCCACGACGATGCAAGTAGTTCCAAACAGGTTGCGCACGAGTATCTGCAAGGGATAACGTTTCTCCCCAGGTTTGATTCAAGCGATGGATAACCGCTTTGTCCTCATCCTGTTTTCTAGCCTTCCAATCAACAGCGTTGCTCGGTATTGCCCGAATAGGCGCTTGTATTTGTCCGGGTTGAATACCAAGAACCTGACCTATTGCTTCAACAGACTGAGCAAAGTTCCATCCATTAATCCAAGACAACAGTTCAAAACCATCATGAAAGATACCGCAGGTATTACAAACGCCACCACCGGTATATTCAGCATCTTTGAACAGCCTAAAGCCATCACGACCGCCATGAACAGGACAAGCCACATGACGGCCTTTTCGAGCAATAGCGGCATCAAGTTCTGGCACCAACGCCGCCAGTATTTGAAGCCATTGGCCATTGAGATATGGCCTCACTGTTTCAATCTGTAAAGGTAACGCCATATAACCTCCATTAAGTAAAAAGCCGACTCCTACCACTGGTGGTAAAAGTCAGCTTGGGTCCTGCATTAAGCCGTTTGGTTAATGCAGGAACGTTAGTCAAGCTGGATATCATGTCGTCTTAATAGCCACATGATGGAATCACGAAGCACATCAGGATCGACAACCACAGCCATCGCGCAAACACGAAAGCAAAATGGCGCTATTTCGTCATTTTGAATCCACGACAACACATCCTTTCGCAATCGAGTACTGACACGACCGTCCAGCAATACACGGATCGCATCCAATAGAATGCCTTCGCGTAACTGCCAGATTTCCGTGTCAGACCAAGTGACTGGGGCATCATCAAACTCAAATAGAAATTCGAGCTGTGATGACGTGTGTTGATAGGACTGCTTTTGTGATGAAGGAGAATGGGCAATGCGCCCATTCATTAAAGATAACCGCGTTCGGCAAGCGAAACGCAGCCCTCGGATGCGACCACGACATGGTCAAGCGTTCGAATATCAACAAGTGACAAGGCGTCACGAAGTCGATGAGTGATGCGTTTATCAGCTTCACTGGGTTCAGGATCACCCGATGGATGGTTATGAACCAGTATCACTGCTGCCGCATTAAGCTCTAGCGCACGCTTTGTTACTGGCTAATAACATCATGTCGATCGGCCAATAACATCATGCCGATCACTATTTTTCTGCCCGCGTTTATAGCGTCTTTCTTT
>NZ_BAAGVN010000304.1:0-13480 GCF_054780855.1 Pseudaeromonas pectinilytica | reverse complement strand
TTTTGGCGATTAAATCAGATCACAAACGAAGCCTTTTTTCTATCTATTTCAATTGGTTGTAGCTAAAGATCCTGTACATGATATATGTCTATGAACAGGATTGTTACCTCTCTTTTTGCCCTGCTCTGTCTGGGGGTCTCTATGCACACTCATGCTACTACCTATGCCTACCGCGCCAGCTTGCTGGATTTTGTCGCCGACCCGCACAATGAAAAACAGGCTGCCCGCTATCTGGAAGATGGGGTGCTGATTGTCGAGAATGGCAAAGTGGTCGAAACCCTGGACTACGCGGCACTGAGTGCCGAGCGTCGCCAGCAGCTGACCCTGGTCGATTATCGGGGCAAGTTGCTGCTCCCCGGCTTTATCGATACCCATATCCACTTTCCCCAGACCGAGATGATCGCCTCTTACGGCGAACAGCTGCTGGAGTGGCTCAACACCTACACCTTCCCCACCGAGCGGAAATTTGCCGATGCCGGTTATGCCCGCAAGCGCGCCGATTTCTTTATCAACGAACTCTTGCGTAACGGCACCACCACGGCGCTGGTGTTTGCCACCGTGCATCCCCAATCGGTGGATGCGCTGTTTGCGGCCGCCCAGCAAAAGGAGATGCGGTTGATCGCCGGTAAGGTGCTGATGGATCGCAATGCCCCGGACTATCTGCAAGACACGGCGCAAACCGGCTATGACCAGAGCGAGGCGCTGATCAAGAAATGGCACCACAAGGGCCGTCTGCTCTACGCCGTGACGCCGCGCTTTGCGCCGACCTCGACTCCCGAGCAGTTGGCGCTGGCGGGCAAGCTGCTGGCCAAGTACCCGGATCTCTATCTGCACACTCACCTAAGCGAAAACAAGAACGAGATCGCCTGGGTCAAGTCCCTGTTCCCGGAGCGCAAAAACTATCTGGATGTCTATGCCCACTACGGTCTGACCGGCCCCCGCTCGGTCTTTGCCCACGGCATCCATCTGGAGCAGGACGAGATCGATACCCTGGCCCACAGCCACTCGGCCGTCGCCTTCTGTCCCACCTCCAACCTGTTCCTCGGGAGTGGTCTGTTCCGGCTCCATCCGCTGAAACAGGCGGGCATCAAGGTCGGTATGGGCACCGATGTGGGCGCGGGCACCAGCTTCTCCATGCTGCAGACCCTGAACGAAGGCTACAAGGTGCAGCAACTGCAGGGGGAAAAACTCTCGGCGCAGGAAGGGCTGTATCAGGCCACGCTGGGCGGCGCCCGGGCGCTGCAACTGGAGGATAAGCTGGGGAATTTCCTGCCCGGCAAGGAGGCGGACTTCGTGGTGCTGAACTGGGCTGCCACGCCGCTGCAGCAACTGCGCATGGAAAATGCCACCAGCCTGGGCGATCGCTTGTTTGCCCTGATGATGCAGGGGGATGACCGCAACGTGCAGGCCACCTATGTGATGGGTAAACAGGTGTTCTAAACATGCCGCACAGGTTGCCGCGCTTATGGCGTCCCGGGCGGGAGCGCCGGGCGCGGCAACCTATTTTCTCGTCCCTCCGGGCGCCGCTGATAGTGCCCAGGAGAGGATCCGCACCGCCCCCGAGACTCAGCCCTTCTGGCTTTCCTGCTCTTTGCGACCTGATTTCAGTGCTTTGATAAATTCACCGATATGGGGGAGCAAGCCATCAAATGGCGCGCTCTTGCGGTGGATCATGGTGACCTCGCCCAGCAATTTCAGACCGATCAGCATGGCCGAGGTTTCATCCTCGCTCAGTCCGTCCCGCTGACCCACCCGTGCCCGTAACGCCAGTAGTTCATCGTGACTACACGCAGTGAAGACCAGAGGTTCTGCCCCGGATGCGGGCTCCTGCTCTTTGCCCAGATATTCGACGGTGACCCGGTATTGATGTCGATTCATAGCCATACTCCGCTCAGCAACGTTCAATATCAAAGGCCGCCTTATCAATCGCATCGGCGATTGCCCGGAGGGTCTCTTCCGGCAAAGGGCTCTGTGCCAGACGCAGATGCAGAGCCATCTTGAAGTTCTGGATCGCCCGCTCAATCACCGGATTTTGCCGTCCACGGGCCACAGTGGAAGAAGATGCCAGGCGCTCCAGGATCCGTGCCAGTAGTGGCTCCTCGCCCGCCAGATACTGGCGTCCCTCTTCGGTGATGGCATAGAGCTTTTTACCCCCCTCCTGACTCACCAACGCCGCCAGGCCCATCTCTTCGAGCAAGGTCAGCGTAGGGTAGATAACACCCGGGCTCGGGGTGTAATCGCCACCAGTCATGTTCTGTAACCCTTTGATCAGGTCATAGCCATGCTGGGGTCCAGTGCTCAGCAGATGGGTGATGATCAGCTTCATATCTCCCTGCTCGAACATCCGTTGCCGACGCTTACCTTCCATCCAGTGGCCCTGATCCAGACGGCCGTGGCCACCATGATGTCCTTCGCCACCCCGGCCATGGCCGTGTGGGCCCATTCCTCGTTCATGTTTCATCTATTTTTCCTTGGTTATCTGTCGTTGACTCCCAACTAAGATATATCTTAGTAATATCTTGATCAAGCATTAGACAACTCGCTTGGCTGTTTTTTCCGGTCACCCTCGTCATGCTGCTGATGGGAAAGCCTGCAGGATCACCATCCCGACACACGGCTGTCATGGAATCGACACAGCCGCTTGGCAGACTCGGCCCTCGGTGGAATCGATTACCCTGAGTTTTGACTCCAGACTGCGTTCTGGACATCCCATCACCAGACACCGCCAGCCACCACCTGGGTCACCCGCCATCGCTGTGACCTCACGACTTTTTATGCTGACAAGGACTGACTTCCCCATGCATCTATTCTCCGATACGCCTGCCACGCCCTTCTCCCGCACCCTGACCGCGGCCCTGGTGCTATCCGCACTGGGACTGGTGGCCTGTAACAACTCCGACGACGACACCAGCTATGTGGCCCCGAGCACACCCGTGGGTGTGGGCTACGAAGAAACCGCCGATCCCGCCAGCTCGGTGACCGCCTATATCGATACCGGTGCCACTAACCAGCGCGGTAAGGCCTGTATGGCTACCCTGGAAACCAATGCCGGGGTGCGCGTCGCCGCTGAATTCCTGAAGATCTGGCAACCCCGCTCCCTGCGGGTGGATGCCGGGCAAACCGCCGCCGCCGAAGGAGACTGCGCCGCGGTCACCGCCTCGGATTGGGATGGTATTCCCGGCAGCGCCACCGATGGCACTGTACTCAATGCCGAGGTTCATGCCGCCAATATCCACTATGTGGAGACCCTGACCGCCGCCCGGACCAGCGAACAGGAGCTGGCTGCCTATCTGGATGATCGCCGTGGCAAGAACTTCAGCATCTCCGATGGTATGGGCCCGCTGACCAGCGCTTGGCGCGCCGGTTCCCAGCAGTTCACCACCATCACCGAGATCGCCGCCGATGCCACCACGGTCAAATATGACGACAAGGGCAACAACCGCGGCGTCGGCAGCGACAGCAACTCGGATCTGGGTCTGGCCGTCGATTTCATCGGTGCCATGAGTGGCGATGGCTCCACCGAACCCGCCAAGCGCTTCTACAAGTACGCCCGCCCCTGGCGCTGGAGCAGCCAGGTGAGCGTGGTTCCGGCCCTGGAGCCCGCCAAGAGCTCGACCCCGGCCACCGACAGCGGCTTCCTCAGTGGCCACAGTGCCGAGGCGGTGCGTGACAGTCTGGCCATGGCCTATCTGGTCCCCGAGCGTTTCCAGGAGATGCTGGCCCGCGGTCTGGAGCTGGGTGAAAACCGCATTCTGGCCGGGATGCACTCGCCGCTGGATGTAATGGGTGGTCGCATTCAGGGTACCGCCGTGCTGGCCTACAACCTGAACAAGAGCGACAACCAGAGCCTCAAAGCCGAGGCCTATGCCCAGGCCCAGAGCTGGCTGCAGGGTGAAGTGGGGGCCAGTGATGCCAGCGCCCTCTATGCCTATGCCCACTCCGGCAACAACGATCGCTTCGGCGACCATGCCAGCAACAAGGCCGATTACCTGCGCCGCCTGACCTTCGGCTTCACGCCGATTGCCGCCACCACAGCGGAAGCCGTGGTGCCCAAGGGTGCCGAAGTGCTGCTGGAAACCCGTCTGCCTTATTTAACCGCCGCCCAGCGTCGGGTGGTGCTGAAGACCACGGCGCTGCCGTCCGGCTATCCACTGCTGGATGATGCCGAAGGCTGGGGACGCCTGAACCTGTTCGCCGCCGCCGATGGTTATGGCGCTTTCAACGGCGATGTCAGCGTGCTGATGGATGCGGCTCAGGGTGGCTTCCATGCCGCCGATAGCTGGAAGAACGACATCACAGGCGCCGGTCTGCTGAGCAAATCCGGATCCGGCAACCTGACCCTGAGCGGCGCCAACAGCTGGAGCGGTGGTACCCTGCTGATCGAAGGCACCCTGACTGCGGCCTCCAGCACCGCACTGGGAACCGGTGATGTCTACCAGCAAGGCGGCACTTTGGCGGTCACCAGCCCGCTGCAGCTCGGCGGCAACTATACCCAGCAAGGCGGCAGCACCCTGCAGTTGCAACTGGGCAGCGCCAGTGCCGGACGCCTCACCATCGGCGGTAAGGCCACGCTGGCCGGAACCCTCGAGGTGCAGTTCACCAGCGGCTACCAACCGGCCGTCGGCGACCCCCTGCAACTGCTGCACAGCACTCAGCGCCATGGCACCTTCAGTGCTGTCACCGCCAGCGGTTATCAGGTCACCCCGCTCTATACCGCAACCGGTGTCCAGCTGCGGATCGACGGCAAAAACTCCAGCTAACCCGATCACGACAACCAGTCACCACAACCATCACCACCGACCACGGGAGCCCATCTGGGCTCCCGTTTTTATTGGGCTCGATGCCAGACTCAGACTTCAGGAGCCGGGAATAGTCAACAGCTACGGCGATTGGCTGCGGGTCAGATGTGCGGCGTCGGGACAACTTGACGCCGACACGCCGTGGATCCGTCCATGGAGGCTCAAAGGCATCGTCCCTGATGCCTATGGTCGGCTTTCAAGTTATCCCGCCACCACATCATGCTCAGTTCCATGAGCAACCCGAATCCGGAATCGAGCTCAATAAAAAGGCTCTGTCCCAGTGAGCGGTTGGAAATGAAGAGGAGTGGAGTCTGGGCGAATAGCAGACCCTGGGTGGCAGGGATGCCACCATCGAGTCGACAGGGATCTCTTCACGACGTGTCTGCGGCTCGTCCAGACTCAACGACCAGACTCCACGCCCATGCCCGAGTTTGTCCAGGCAACACATCACCGGGATAGCGCCATAAAAAACGGACCCACCTGTGAGGGTGGGTCCGTAACCTTGGCGCACGAGCTGGCGAGGAGCTCTTAACCAGCGTAGGCGTAGCAGCGTTTGAGCTCGGCGAAGTCATAGAAGAAGCTGCCAGCCGCGACCGGTTCACACCCGGCCTTGAACGCCACTTCCTTCTCGTTGTAGAGCATCTTCACCAGCACTTGACTGTCGCTATTCTGGTAGACATCCCACTGAATATTGGCGGCATAGGGTGACACCCAACCACCGCGCCATTCGTTGTTCTCCTGGCTCATCAGGGTGCCAACTTCGGCGCCCTGACGGCTGCCGACCAGCTTCATCAGCGCCACCAGCGGGATTATGGTCTCGGCATGGGCGAAGCGCAGCTTGGCGACATGGCTCTTCTGACCCTCCACCACCTGGGTCTGTACCTCATTGAACAGACCATCGAGCAGCGACTGGGCTATATCATAGGTGACAGTGCTGTTGGCAAAGCTTGGGCCCTTGTCGTAGAAGTCCTCGGCATCGGAGAGGTAGGAGAACCAGGCCGACTCTTCCGGCGTCAGGTACTTTTCCAGATCCCAGGCTTCATCGCCCTGCGCCTCGGCTTCCCGCACCATGCCGGGGCCAATGATAAACAGGTTGTAGAGCATCAGCGCCGCATCCACCTCGTCGTGGACATAGGTCTTGCCACCATCTTCCGGATTGATGGCGACAAACTCGACGCCGCTGGCCAGATAATCGACAAACGCCTTGCTATAAATGCGCTCCAGCATCTGCCGCGCCATCACCTTGGTCTTCGGTAGCGCCTTCAGTGCCTCCTGGGCGGCCGTCAGTTCGGGGGCTGATGCCACGCCCTTATCCTCGTCGCCGATAAAGCTCTGATAGGCCTGGTAGGCAGGCAGATATTTGGCGTCGGCGGGCTCGGTCTTATGGAAGTAGAGCTCGTTTTTGTTCGCCAGCTTCTTGTCGATCTTCGAGGGGTCGCTCTGGGTGATATAACAGTCGGCGCTGTCGGCGACATAGTTGACCTTGTTCTTCAGGCTCTGCATGAAGTAGTAGGCGCTCTCGTTGGCGCGATCCTTCCCCGAGGTCTCGACCTTGAGGCAGTGCGCGCCGTCACCTTCCAGCAGGGTCGGCAGCCGATTAGCCAGGCGGGTCGCCAACTGGGCGTGCTCCTCCTTGCCGATGACGGTCAGCAGGCCGTAACCAAGCTTCTCGTTGGCGGCGGTCACCAGATCCACCTTGTGGCCCAGGGTCTGACCGAGCGAGGTCAGGGCGCCTTGACTGGCGGCCTCTTCCCACACCAGCTTGGTCAGCACGTCATACTTGGGGCTGGAGAGCGAACGCGAGCCGTGGCGTGCCACCAGCTCGGTGAACACCGGCGTGAAGCCCGCCGGAGCAGCCTGATAGGTGGCGGCATCCTGCTTGGCGGCATACACCGCCTTGGTGCTGTACTGGTAGTCGGTGATGGCCGGGGGGGTCGGCGTGTTGGTCGTGGTGTGGCTATCGGAGTTGCAGCCAGCAAGCAGCGCCAGCGCCACAGCGGTGGCAACAGCGGAAACAACAATCATGGGCTTCATAGTCATCCTTGCACTCGTGTTCAATCAAGATGGGCGCCAGCCTAAGCAGGCCAGATGACAGTCACATGACACCAGCATGAAGAGTTGCAGCAGGGGGCGCCAGGACGAGTCAGCGAGCAGCCATCTGGACTACCTCTTGCCGCAACCAGTCGACAAAGGCCCGCACCTTGGGGACATCCACGAACTCCCGACGCGTCACCACGTGATAGCCCAATCCCTGGTGGTAGGTGGTATCGAACGGGAAGATCAGCTCGCCACGGGCTACCAGATCCCGCGCCAGCTGATAGCGGCCCATGGCCACGCCGAGACCGGAGCGAGCCCCGCTGATGGCGGCGTCGTAGTGGGTAAAGCTGTAGTGGTGGCGACAACTCCCCTCATCGATGCCAGCCGCCGCCAGCCAGCCCCGCCACTCGCTGCGCGGATCGCTCTGGGGGATCGACTCCACATCGTGCAACAGCAGGCACTCCGCCAGCTGATCCGGTGCCTCGAGCAGCCCCATCTGCTCGGCATAGGCCGGGCTGCAGACCGGCATCAGCACCTCATCCAGCAGCGGCAGGCTGTCGAGCCCCGGATAGTGGCCATCGCCGTAGTCGATCCAGAGATCGGCCGGATGCAGGGCAAAATCCACCCGGCTGCCCTTGGATCTCAGATGCAGACTGAGTTCAGGATGGAGCCCATAGAACCCCTTGAGCCGGGGCACCAGCCAGTGCTGGGCAAAGGTCGGCGTGCTGCCGATCTCCAGGCTGCCACGCAGCGCCTGGTGGCGAATGTCCTCGATCTCGTGGCAGACCGAGCCGAAATGGCGACTGACCTGGCGGTAGAGTCGTTCCCCCTCCGGTGTCAGAGCGATGCGCCGGGTCTGCCGCACGAACAGCTGAAAGCCCAGCTCCTGCTCCAGTTTGCGGATGCGGTGCGACAGGGCGCTCTGGGTCAGGTGCAACGCATCGGCCGCCTCCTTGAAGCTCAGGCACCCGGCGATCTGGGCGAAGATGTGCAGGCTGGTGAAGCTGGAAAACGACATAGCGCCCTCATGGGTGAATTTTTCTCAATCATGGTCCACCAAAGCTCATTTGTTAAGGCTGCCGTAGCGATTCATGCTGAGAACAGAGCAAACAAATTCATTCATCCGCAGGAGAGTCCCGATGAAACGCTACCATCTCACCATAGCCGGCGGCGGCGCCACCTATACCCCCGGCATCGTCAACGCCATCCTCAACGCCCGTGATGTGCTGCCGCTGCGCAAGCTGGTGCTGCTCGACAACGACGCCGAGCGCGTCGCCACCATGGGCGGCTTCATCCGTCTGCTGCTGGCCGAGAAGGCCCCCGAGGTCGAGCTGGTCATCACCACGGACCGCCAGGAAGCCTTCACCGGCATGGAGTTTCTGTTCGCCCAGATCCGCAGCGGCGGCCTGGCCATGCGGGCACAGGATGAGCAGATCCCGCTGCGCCACGGCGTGGTCGGTCAGGAGACCTGCGGCCCCGGCGGCTTCGCCTTCGCCCTGCGCTCGATCCCCGACATGCTGGCCATCGGCGAGGATGTACGCCGCTACGCCCCCGATGCCTGGATCCTCAACTACTCCAATCCGGCCGCCATCCTGGCCGACCTGTGGCATAAGCGTTTCCCGGAGCTGAAAAGCCTGTTCATCTGCGACATGCCCATCGTCATCGAGCTGCTGGTGGCCGCCACCCTCGGCTACCCTCACCGCGATCTGGCCTTCGAGTACGTCGGGCTCAACCACTTCGGCTGGTGGCGCCATATCTGGAACCCGCAGGGAGAGGATCTGCTGCCCAAGTTGCGCGACCACCTGCTCTCCGAGCGGCCGCTGACCCTGTTCCAGGATGAGCACGTCAACGCCGACTGGGTACCGACCTTCGAGCGGCTGCGCAAGAGCATGCGCCTGTTCCCCGAGTTTTTGTCCAACACCTACCTGCAGTACTACTACTTCGGCGAGGAGATGGTGGCCCACGAAGACCCGCACTACAGCCGCGCCAACCGGGTCATCGATACCCGCGAGAAGTCGGTGTTCGACGAGTGCCGCCGCTGCATCGCCATCGGCAGCGCCGCCGACAGCTTCCTCTGTGCCGGGGTGCATGGTGACTTCATCGTCGACCATGCCCGCGCCATCCTCACCAACCAGCCGTTCCGCACCACGGTCAATGTGCCGAACCGCGGTCTGGTGCCGGGCTTGCCAGCCGATGCCATCGTCGAGGTGCATGGTCAGGTGACGGCCCACGGGGTCGAGGCGTTCGGGGTCGGCGAGTTGCCCCACTTCCAGCGGGCGCTGATGGTGCAGCAGAACGCCTATGAGCAGCTCACCGTCGAGGCGGCGCTGGAGGGCTCCTACACCAAGGCGCTGCAGGCGCTGACCCTCAACCGCACAGTGCCTTCCGCCGATGTCGCCAAACGGCTGCTCGACGATCTGCAGGCCGCCAACCGCGACTACTGGCCGGTGTTAAAATAACGAGCCCATCGGGCCCAATGCCAGTCAGTTAGCGAGGGAGAGATAGCCTTTTGAGCCAACCGTTGGCGGCAGGGATGCCGCCATCGAGCCCCCAGGGAAGGGTTTACGGCGAGTTGGCGAGAGAGGTTGTCTCTCCCGAACCTCTTAACTGACAAGCATTAGCCCATCGGGCCCGTCCCCTGCGGGCCTGACTCGCCACAGAGTGGACTAGCGGTAGAACAGGCTGGGCGCCACGCCCAGCTCGCGCTTGAACATGGCACTGAAGGCACTCGGGCTGGCATAGCCGAGTGCCAGTGCCACCTCCAGCACCGATTCGCCCCGCGCCAGGCGCTCGCAAGCCAGCAACAGACAACACTGCCGCCGCCACTGGCCGACGGTGAGCCCGGTTTCGCGGATGAAGCGCCGCTGCAGGGTACGCACATCCATCGCCAGCTCGGAGGCCCAGGCCGCCAGCGGCCGATTCTCGTCCGGCTGCTCGCGCAGGGCGCGGCACAAGCGCTGCAGGTTGGCCGAACTCGGCTCGGGCAGCGCCAGCGCCAGGCTCGGCATGCGCTGGATCTCGTCCAGCAGCAACTGCACCAGGTGGCCGTCGCGGCCCTGTTCGTCGTAATCCAGGGGCAAGCCGATGGCGGCGAGGATCAATTCGCGCAGCAGCGGCGAGATGCCGACCACGCAGCACTCGGCGGGCAGACCCGCCAGCTTCTCGGCGCGGATATAGACGGTGCGCATCAGCACTTCACCGAGCATGACGGTGCGATGCCAGACCCCAATCGGCACCCAGATGCCCCGCGTCGGCGGCACTATCCACTGCCCGGTGTCGGTCTCCACCAGCATGACCCCCTTCACCGCATACAGCAGCTGGGCCGTGGGATGACAGTGGCGCGGCGCCTCGGCACCCGCCTCGCGATCGAAGGCGCGGGCCACCACGGGGGCCAGGCCAACGTCCTGCTGATGATCGATCCCGGATGGCAGCATCATTTCTGTCCTTTTTGCGACGATGATTGCCGCATAGTAGCACGAAGGACAATCGCGAAACTGATACCATGCCGGAGATCACCCAGACCAGAGGTTCCCCATGTCATCGACTCTCGCGTCCCCCGCCCAGGCGGTTGGCGATACCCGTTACAAGGTACTCGGCGCCATCAGCCTGTCGCATTTTCTCAACGATCTGCTGCAGTCGCTGATCATCGCCATCTACCCGCTGCTCAAGGGCAACTACGATCTGAACTTCACCCAGATCGGTCTGCTGACCCTGACCTACCAGACCACGGCCTCGCTGCTGCAGCCGCTGGTCGGCCTCTACACCGACAAGCATCCGCAACCCTATTCGCTGGTGGTCGGCATGGGCTGCACCCTGCTGGGGCTGTTGTTGCTCTCCAGCGCCCCCACCTTCCCGCTGCTGCTGCTCGGCGCGGCCGTGGTCGGCATCGGCTCGTCGATTTTCCACCCTGAGTCCTCGCGCGTGGCGCGGATGGCCTCCGGTGGCCGCCATGGTCTGGCGCAATCCATCTTCCAGGTCGGCGGCAATGGCGGCACCGCCATGGGCCCGCTGCTGGCGGCGCTGATCGTGCTGCCGCTGGGCCAGAGCAGTCTGGCCTGGTTCTCGGTGCTGGCCCTGCTGGCCATGGGCGTGCTCTACAAGGTCGGGCAATGGTATAGCCACCAGCAGCGCAACCAGCCGAAGGGGCAGGTGCGGCCCGTCAATCCGCTGTCGCGCGGCCGCATCGCGGCGACCATAGGGGTGCTGCTGCTGCTCATCACCTCCAAGTATTTCTATCTGGCCAGCCTGACCAGCTATTACACCTTCTATCTGATGGAGCAGTTCGGCGTCAGCGCCCGCTCGGCGCAGCTGCACCTGTTTGTGTTCCTGTTCGGCGTCGCCGCCGGAACCGTGCTCGGTGGGCCGATTGGCGACCGCATCGGCCGCAAGCAGGTGATCTGGTTCTCCATCCTCGGGGTCTCGCCCTTTACCCTGCTGCTGCCCCATGCCGATCTGTTCTGGACCACCATCCTCTCCTTTGTCATCGGCTTTATCCTGGCCTCGGCGTTTTCCGCCATCCTGGTATATGCCCAGGAGCTGATCCCCGGCAAGGTGGGCACCATCTCCGGGCTGTTCTTCGGCTTTGCCTTCGGCATCGCCGGGGTCGGCGCCGCGATACTGGGCAATCTGGCGGATCACTACGGCATCCGCACCGTGTACGAGATCTGTGCCTGGCTGCCGTTGATGGGGATTGTGACTGTGTTTTTGCCGGACTTACGGTCACCCCGGAAAGTTTAGGCGGCCTCCCGCCGCCGTTTGGCCACCCAGCAACGGGGTGGCCTCGCGCCTCGGGTCTCGAATCAGGGTTCTGATTGGTCCGTTCCGCCTCGCCAACCATGACGATCTGTCCACCTGCGGCGGACGAGGCGGCAAGGGGGCATAAGGCCAAGCCCCCTTGACCCCTGGCCTTTGGCGTATGCCGACTGTCGGGAAAGCCCCTCGCTCCGGGCCGCTCTCCACCGGCCGGGAGCCACACGCCATCCCTGGCGTGAAGCTCCCTCTCCCGGTCATCCTGACCGCTCACCGCCTACGATCCCCCTCCCCTCGGCCCAACAGACGGCTCGGGGTTTCTGCGATCCGGCCAAAGGCAACTCCGGCGCGGGTATCTGCGATATGAGCTAGCGCTCGTCAGGTAGGTTGGCTGCTGAGCTTGCGAAGCCCAACGTTTACCGCGCACGGTCCATCGCAGGGTGCGTAAAAACCGTAATAGTTTGATTTTGTTGGTCCGTTTCCGCCCCATCCGCTGGGGCGATTTGCCAACCTGCCGTTGGCGGGGGCGGACCAAGGGGGAAAAGGCCTCCCCCTTGGCAATCCCGGGCCCAGGTTTATGCCGACTGCCGGGAAAGCCCCTCGCTCCGGGCCGCTCTCCACCGGCCGGGAGCCACACGCCATCCCTGGCGTGACGCTCCCTCTCCCGGTCATCCTGACCGCTCACCGCCTCCGCTCCCCCCTCCCCTCGGCCCGACAGACGGCGCCGGGTTTCTGCGGTCCGGTCAAAGCAACCAAAGCCAGCAAAAATGTGAACCCACCCATGTGAATCCATTTTCCCCAGCAGGCAAAGTGCGGTAGCGTACGGAATAAGACAGCTAAATTTGCTGTCAACTGTTGTAGCTATGATGTCAATGGGTAACATATTTCCCATTATGTCGGCCTTGGGATGATTTGTAATAAATCCATTTACATTTGGTGCTACATTGTTTAATTGAGATGGCATTCGCATGAAAATGCAGGGAATTATAATTACTGACTCATCGAGTTGGCACTTATTTGAAGCGATTAATTAAGGATTTGACAATGGACGAACCAATTAAAATTAGCTTTAAACATCTGAAGGCAAGCTTTGGTGAAACCCCTACATACACATTCACCATGAAAGTCAAAGATGTTGTAACCATCTATTATGTTGCAGTGCGAGGAGTAGACAAAGAAGAAGGGGCGGTGCAACGAGTACTCAACAAAAGACGTATTAGCGACATAAAAGAGTTTATATTGGGTGGGCACACGTTTTTCAATTCGTTTATATTAAACTGGACCGATGACAATTATAAACTTGCATTTGATGATGATAATATAATATTGCCTATAGTGAATTCGTCAGCTCAAGTTATTGATGGGCAACATCGTATAGCAGGATTTGAAGCTGCAATGGATGAAGATGAATCCGTTGGTGAACGAGATATTATTGTCACTCTTTGCGTTGGCTTGACCACACCTAAAGCCGCTGAAATATTCCTCAATATAAATACAGAACAAAAACCAGTACCAAAAAGCCTTATGTATGACCTATTCGGCGAAGTTATTGATGATGAAACTCACGCGGTAAACAGGTCCACAGATATAGCGAGATATTTAAACGAAGACCCTGACTCGCCGCTTTATAAGCTGATAAAATTCCCTGGCTCCCCACGAGGGGTTGGAAATATTGAGCTGTCAACTTTTGTCTCGTCAATAAAGGAGCACTTGAAACCTGCCTGGTGGAACATTTGGAGTATATAAGCTGACAACACTCGATCATCAAAAACTAGTCATTACTAATTTTTTCAAAAGCATAAAGAAGTTTTATGCATATTCCCACGCATGGCGATCGCTCAATAACATTCATGCCGATCACGTAATAACATCCATGCCGATCACTCAATAACATC
>NZ_BAAGVN010000303.1:0-13026 GCF_054780855.1 Pseudaeromonas pectinilytica | reverse complement strand
GGGAGGATCTATCAACCCCCGAAAGGGGATCAAGAGATGATCGTCACATTCGACTGTCAACGGGGGGCTGGTGAACGCTTACCGCTGCTGCTGCCTTCTTGTTTCATATAGCTATTTTGCAGCTTGACGAGTCCTGCTGCACTGACCGCGACTATGATAAAAGCCAGCATGACTTCGATCAGGCTAAAACCGCGGTGGATATTGATTCTGTTCATGATGACTCCTACCAGTCACGCCAGCTACCCGGCACCTTGTAAAGGGACACAAAGTCCTGGTTGTTGTTCTGGATGTTACTGAGCGTTGCCGCATCGTAGACGGCGTTAAAGGTGCCTTTGGCGTTATCGACTTCGTAGTTTGCTATTAGAGAGCCCCAGATTGTGGCTGTACCGTTCATTTTCAGGTCATAGGTGGGGGCAACCTCGGGATGGCTATCGTAGGAAAAGACGATACCAAACACCTGCGTGTTCGCAACCATGTCTAGATCGCTATTGCGGATCAGTAGCACCACAGGTTTGGTTCGGCTACCCACAGTTCCATTGGGGCGACAGGTTCCATCAACGATGTAAAAACCCGAACTGCTGGTATTCAAGGTATCGCAGTTGGTGAGTAACGCCTTGGCGCGCTGCTCTAGCGTCAGCATGCCTGCGGCGTCATCTTTAACGCCAAATACGTACTGCAACAAGTCGGGAGGGAAGGTTGCATCATCGTCTAGAATGTCACCTTCTACTCTGCCGGGCTCGCTATAGGGCGAAGAGCTACAGGTGCCGTTGGCCCATTCCTGCTGACCACAGGTGGTACCCGAGCCTGTGGTTAATTCGACATGTTTTTTCGTCCAGATGGAGAGTGGAACACCGGGTCCGCCGCCATTGGGGTTGGCGACGACCATAAAGTTACCACCCACGGCCATACCGGCGGCCAGCATGAGCGGTGAATCGGGAGTCCCTACCACGATGGGCATTATCACCACCTGAACGCGAACGGTTGCTTGCCCTGCCGAGCCATCAATCGAGTTGCCGGTTGCCCTAAAGTTAAGCATTGGCATATTTCTTGGGCCAACAGCAATTGTTGACTCTGCCGCTGAAACTTCAGTGGGCAGAGATGGAATGGCACTGACTCCGGCGGAGGCGATAAGGCTCAGCCCAGTTTCCAAATTAGCTTCGGCATTGGCCAGGGCTTCGCGATAGCGCATTTCATTGGCGGCAATGCGTTGTTCACCGACCAATACCTTGCCGGTCATGATACTGAGCGAGATCACCAGCAGCAGTATGATGAGGGTGATGGTCAGCGCAATAAACCCTTGTTGGCGATTAGTATTGGTCATTGCGCATCCTTACCTGCCGCTGCAGGGTCAGAGACAGGGCCGGTTTTTGTTGGCTTCGTCCAACCATAGAGATGGTGATGGTTCTTTGTCCTGTCGGGACCGAGAAACCGGCGGCGGGGGTAATCGCAAAGGTGACGGAGGTGAGCCGTACCTGACCATCCTGGCTGATATTGTTCCAGCCGGTGTCGTCATTGCATTGCGATGGGGTGGTCAGCTGAGTGGCAACTGTGGCCCACTGTCTAAACTCGAGGCCTAGCTCGGTGCTTTTGAAGCGGTAGCCCATGATTTCATCCGTGCCGGCAATGGAGCCATCATCATTGGCATCGTAGCGCAGTAAGATGCAGTCATAGAGCGGCGCAGCGACCGAGATGCGTTGCATGTCCTGCCATGTGGTGGTGCTGCTGCCGGCACTGGCCATCAGACTGAACATGGCGGTGCGATCAGTCGGGGCTATGACCGGGTTCCCATTGGCGTCGCGAGACAGATTCAGCGAGGCATTGGCAAAATATCCGGCGCGGCGAATATCCCGCTCCATCACATCGAGCAGACTCTGCATGCCCAGATTTAGGGCTGAAAGTTGTACCGAGGTGGCATTGGCCCGAATAATCGAGACATACAGGGTCGTCGCCGTGCCGACGATAATCAGTCCGGCCACCAGGGCAACCAGTAACTCGACCATTGAAAAACCACGCCTCAGATTCATTCGCATGCTGCTACTCCATTCAACTGCGTACCGCTTGGGGTACAGAGTTGGGCACGTCCAGTGGCCGTGAACCATATCCGCAATTGTTTGCTGTCCAGAGTGAATGAAATTCGGTCATCGGCCTGAGTGGGCTGCAGCACACCGCGTCGTGCACCGACCGCTAGACGGTTGCTGGTTGTGAGTTCCTGCTGCATGACTACTTGTGGATAGTCGGCGCGATCGGCCCCCCGGGTGATACCATCGCTGCCGATGTCGCAGGTGGCAGAACAGCTATTACAGCTACTGGCGGGCCGATCCGATATCCGCCAGCACCAGTCACTATCATCGAAAAAATAGAGCGCCACATTAGGATTGTTGGTTTTTGCCGCTTCGGTGCGTGCCAGTTGCAGATCCGAGGCCAAGGCTTGGCCGACACCCGCCAGTTGCTGGTTCTGGCGCAGTTCGAGAAAGCTGGGTACACCGATGGTGACCACGATCAGCAGAAGGACGATCACCAGCAGTGCTTCGATCAAGGTAAAACCATCACAAGGGCGCCAAGAAGTCATGGGTGGCCTACTCTTAGGGAAATGGATGTAACCATCTTGTTAAAGTGTAGGCTATATTATCCAGCCGCAGAGCCGATGCAATCAGGAGCTTTAGATTATGAGATGTCGCGGGATCACGTTATTGGAGCTGATCATCACGGTGGCCATCATCGCCATACTGGCATCGATTGCCTATCCATCCTTTCAGGCCCATATGCTGAAGAGTCGGCGTGCCGAGGCTCTGGAGCATCTGCTGTCTGCCCAGTTGAAACAGGAAGAACAGCGAGTGACTAGTGGCAGCTATACCACGGATTTTGCCCTGCTCGGTGGCGCCAGTATCGACCACTATACATTTGCCTCTACCGTAAGCGGAGCCAGCTACACACTGACGGCGACGGTCAGCAGCGGCTCGCCCCAGCTCAAGGACACCGGCTGTACCACTCTGACGATTAACCAGCAAGATCAAAAAACGCCAGCCAACTGTTGGGGGTAACCCTTAGCTCCTTAGCTATAGTCATCCGCGTGAGTTATCCGCGGGAGATTATAAAAACAGAAAGGCCCAGCGGGCCTTTTTGTTTTTTATGCGTCCTCCGATAGGAACGGTTGGCTTGTTACTCCGGCTTGGCGAGCCACTCCAGACGCCAGCGGGCCTCGTTGCTCTGGGCCAGTTGTGTGCACAGGCGGGGGAGCAGGGTCGTCAGTTGGCCATCCAGCTGCCAGGGGGCATTGAGGATCAACATGCCCGAGCCATTCATGCCCCATTCATCAGGCTGTGCCGCCACTTCCAGCTCGGCGACCAGCGCCGAGGGAAAGCCGGCGTATTTGAATAATTCCAGCATGCTACGGCTGCGATCCGCATCCTTGCCGAGGATGGGATACCAGAGCGCATAGATGCCGGTTGCCCACTTCTGCATCGCCTTTTTCAGGGTCTGCAGCACGCGTTGATAATCCTCTTTGAGCTCGTAGGGCGGATCCATCAGTACCAGACCCCGGCGCGGAGTCGGGGGCAGCAAGGCCAGTAACCCTTCGAAGCCGTCGCGGTGATGAATGGCGCTGCGACTGTCGCTGCCTATATGACGGCGCAGGATCTCGATCTCCTGATTGTGCAGCTCCATCAGCATCAATTTATCCTGCTCACGCAGCAGATGGCGGGCAATTTCCGGTGACCCCGGATAAAAGCGCAACTCCGACTCATTGAGAGTGGCGATGACGTCCCAGTAGGCTGCCAACTCCGGCCAGTGCTGGCGTTCTGGCCACAGACGGGCGATCCCATCCAGATATTCGGCTTTTTTCTGCGGCCATTCGCCACTCAGGTCGTAACAGCCGCCACCGGCATGGGTATCCAGATAGCAGAAGGGTTTTTCCTTGCTCTTGAGCTGTTCGATGATCAGGGTCTCGACGGCGTGCTTGAGGACGTCGGCGTGGTTACCGGCGTGAAAGGCGTGACGATAACTCAGCATGGGGATCCCTCGGATAACGGCGGCAGGGACGTGCGGCCTGCGGTGTGGATAATGGAAGCCTGAGCCAGCAAGAGTGCTATCAGGTCCTGACGTTGGGGTGTGGTAACACCGATAGATCCAAGATAGTCGGCCAGGACGCAAGCCGGAGTTTGCCTATCCGCCGTGGCTGGATAGACGCCTGGCTGAGCCTCCAGAGCCGCCAGCAGTCGCTGCTGCATCTGCCGCTCCAAGGATAATTCATGAGTCAGCAAGCGGGCATAATCGCTGGGCGCCAGCTTGGGTTTCAGGGCGCGGCGCAGCAAGCGCAAATCCTGCAATACCGGTAACAGGGGCGCTGCCGCATAGAGCAAGGGCCGGTAGTCCCCCCGCCAGCCACGGGTCTGTAGCAGTGCCAGCAACAGCAGCAGGTTCACCTCGGCACCGTGCTGGTGCTGGGCCAGCAAGCAGGCGGATTGCACGGCGGGGGCCGCATACAGACTCTGGCTTAACTCCCAGAACTCATTCGCCGTCAGCAAAGGCTTGCTCCTTGGCTTCGAGCTCTTCGCCGAGCGTCATCCATGCCATCTCGACTTCTTCCAGCTGATTTTTCAGCGGACCTTGCTGGGCCAGCAACTGGGTCAGTTTGCTCTTGGCGCCTTCGGTGTAGAGCTCCGGATCGCCCATCGCCAGCTCTAGGGTGGCGAGCTGCTGCTGCAGTTTTTCCATTTGGGCTTCGAGCTTCTCCAGCTTCTGTTTCAGCGGGCGCATCGCCTGACGGAACTCGGCTTCCCGGCGCTTCTGATCCTTGCGCGTGGCAGCGGAGTTACTGCCACCCTCGCTGCTACCGTCATTGCTGTTCTGGCTCTTCTCCAGAGCCAGCAGCCACTTGTGGTAGTCATCCAGATCGCCATCGAACACTTCTACCCGCTTGTCGTGGACCAGGTAGAGATCATCGGTGGTGGTGCGCAGCAAGTGCCTATCGTGGGAGACGATGACCATGGCGCCTTCGAAGCCTTGCAAGGCCATGGTCAGGGCTTCACGCATCTCCAGATCCAGGTGGTTGGTCGGTTCATCCAGCAGCAACAGGTTGGGTTTGCCCCAGACTACCAACGCCAACACCAGTCGCGCTTTTTCACCGCCCGAAAAGGGACCGACCGGATCCAGCGCCTTGTCACCGTGAAAGCCGAAGCCACCGAGAAAGCTGCGTAGCTCCTGCTCGGTTTTATCGGGGGCCAGACGTGCCAGGTGGGCCAGCGGGGTATCATCGTTGCGCAGATACTCCAGCTGGTGCTGGGCAAAATAGCCAATCTTCACGCCCCGGGCCAATTCCAGCTTGCCGGACAAGGGGGCTAGCTCACCGGCCAGCAACTTGATGAAGGTAGACTTACCGGCGCCATTGCGGCCGAGCAGGCCAATGCGCGAGCCGGGCACCAGATTGAGTTTGATCTTCTCCAGGATCAGTTTGTCACCATAACCGGCACTCAAGTTTTCCATCATCATCAGCGGCGTCGGCAGGGCATCTGGCTCGCGGAAACTGAACTGAAACTGGGAGTCGACATGGGCCGGGAGAATACGCTCCATCCGCTCCATGGCCTTGAGTCGGCTCTGGGCCTGACGGGCCTTGCTCGCCTTGTAGCGGAAGCGGTCTATGTACTCCTGCATATGACTCAACGCCACTTGTTGCTTCTCGTACAGTGATTGCTGCTGAGCCAGTAATTCAGCGCGCTGCAGTTCGAAATCGGAGTAGCCGCCTGTGTATTCGTTGAGCTTGCCATTTTCGATGTGGATGATGCGGTTGATCACCCGATCCAGAAAATCCCGGTCGTGGGAGATCAGGATCAGGGTGCCGCGATAGCTCTTGAGCCAGCCTTCCAGCCAGATCACAGCATCCAGATCCAGGTGGTTGGTCGGTTCATCCAGCAACAGCAGATCGGATCGGCAGAGCAGGGCCTGGGCCAGATTCAGGCGCATACGCCAGCCCCCGGAGAAGGCACGAACCGGTGACTCATGCAAAGTGCTGGCAAACCCCAGACCATGTAGCAGGGTTCCGGCCCGGGCACGGATGCTATAACCACCGATAGCTTCGAGCTTGCCGTGCAGCTCGGCGACCTTGATACCGTCGCCTTGTTGCTCGGCCAGAGCCAGCTCCGCCTCCAGAGCGCGGTATTCCCGATCTCCGTCCATTACATACTCCAGCGCTGGCTTGTCCAGCGCCGGGGTCTCCTGAGCCACACTCGACATTTGCCAACCAGAAGGGACCGTCAGGGTGCCGTTATCGACCGCGAGCTCCCCTTTGAGCAGGGCGAAGAAGGAGGACTTTCCGCAGCCGTTCTTGCCGACCAGCCCGACCTTATGGCCGGGGAATATGGTGGCTGAGGCATTATCCAGCAGCTTGGTATTGCCGCGTAACAGTTCGATTTCACTGGCGATGATCATGGTGCATCTCGTCGTTCAGGCAGGGATGACCTGCGGGCGAAAATTGGGGGGCCGCTGCAAGCATCAGGGGCGATAGCGTTGCTGGGCTTGCTGATATTGTTCCTGTGTACTGAACCCGGCCTTGCGGAAGGCTTGTTCTTCACTCAAGCCTTGCTTGAGATGCTGCAAGGTCTGGTACAACTGCCACTGTTCCAGCCACTCGATGAGGCCGAGACCCAGCTGCTGTTTGAACTGATCCAGCACCTCCCGTGGCGAGAGCCCCTGTGTCTGCTGGCAGGCATTGGCGATCGCCGTCAGGTCGCCGCCTTGCCGCACCGTAGCGAGGGCGCACTGCACCCCTTTGTCGATGGGCGCTGCAGCATGGCTGCTGATTTTGAACTCCGGTAACAAATCGGCCAGTAGACGGCTCAAGCGGCCGCTATGACCCTGCCAATCCAGCGGGGCGGCAGCTAATTGCCGTTCCAGTCGTTCCAACAGGGGCATCAGCAGCGGGTGATGATGCAAATAACCCGCCGCACGTGGACGTTCACCACGGACCCGGACCGAGAAACGGATACGGTTGAACTGACAGCCTTGCCACAGGGTCAGGCCATGCAGACAATCGGCAGGCAGCCAGAACAGATCGCCCTGACGTAATACAAATTCGTCGCGGCCAAGGCGCATCAGCAGGCTACCGGCACGCAGGTGAAGCAACTGATCCGAGGGCTGGCGATGACGGCCAAGCAATTCCAGTCGGTGGGCCGACTGGGTTTCAAAATGAACTGGATAAGACATGAACGCCAACAGGCCTAAAAACAATGGGCCGGATTATACGCAAAAATGCGTCCACAAGGCAGATTCACTGTGTTTTTCCTGGCTTTTCGCCGTGGCGGGAGAGTGTTCACTCCGATTTTTTTCCGGTATGCTGAGCGCAACTTTTTTACGCCCCATTGTTGCCGGGGCGCCAACACCGGGAACCTGACATGAAAGTAAGCCATCTGAGCGTTGTTACCCTCGACTATTCCGTTTCTGACGAGTCCGGCGACGTGCTGGACAGCACCGAAGGCCGTGAGCCGCTGGTTTACCTGCATGGCGCAGGTTTCCTGGTTCCGGGTCTGGAAAAAGCCCTGTATGACCGTGAGATCGGTGACAGTTTCGAACTGGATGTCGCGGCTGCGGAAGCCTACGGCGAATACGAGGACGATCTGGTGCAGAGCGTCCCGGGCGAACTGTTTGACGGCATGGAAGTGGCTGAGGGTGACACCTTCGTTGCCGATACCGATGATGGTCACCGTCCGGTGACTGTGGTCGAAGTCACCGAAGACTTTGTCAAGGTTGATGCCAACCATCCGCTGGCGGGTGTGAATCTGCACTTTAGCGTCGCTGTGCGTGATGTGCGTGCCGCTACTGCCGAAGAGATCGCCCACGGTCACGTCCATGGCGCCGATGACCATCATCATGGCCACGAAGGTTGCTGCGGTGGTCATGGCCACGCTCACGACCATGATCATGGTGATGACCATGAGTGCTGTGGTGGTCACGGTCATGACCATGATCACGACCATGCTGAAAAGGCGGATGGTTGCTGTGGCGGCGGTGGTTGCGGTCGTCATTAATCCGCAGTAGCTTGCTGGCTATACAAAAATGCCCTCATTCTTGAGGGCATTTTTTATGGGCTTGAACCAGGAGCGGCGTGATGAGATCAGGCCGCGATAAATTGTCGGATGCTGGCCTCGATCCCTGCGGCATCCAGACCCAGCAGTTGCAGGATCTCCGCCTGGGAGCCCTGCTCGATGAAGCGATCCGGCAAGCCCAGATTCAGCACGGGTTTGTACACGCGCAGTCGCTGCAAGGCTTCATTGACTGCCGAACCGGCGCCACCGATGAGTGAGCCCTCTTCCAGTGTCACCAGAGTCTGGTGACTAGCGGCCAGCTCTGCCAGCAGGGCTTCATCCAGAGGTTTGACAAAGCGCATGTCCACCAGGGTGGCATCCAGTGCATCGGCGACCGGTTTGGCCTGCTGCAACAGGGTGCCGAATGCCAGGATGGCAATCTCCTTGCCTTGATGCAGCACACGTCCACGGCCAATCGGGAGTGCCTGCATGGCAATGTGCGGCGTGATTCCGGAGCCGATCCCGCGGGGATAACGCACCGCCGCCGGTGTTCCCAGCTGAAAACCCGTGTACAGCATCTGCCGACATTCGTCTTCATCCGATGGCGTCATGATGGTCAGGTTGGGGATGGTGCGCAGGAAGCTGATATCGAACGCCCCCTGGTGGGTCGGGCCATCGGCACCGACGATCCCGGCCCGGTCGATGGCAAATAGCACCGGCAGATTCTGTAGTGCCACATCGTGGATCAACTGGTCGTAGGCGCGCTGCAGGAAGCTGGAGTAGATGGCGACAACCGGCTTCAAGCCTTCGATGGCCATACCGGCAGCCAGGGTGACGGCATGTTGCTCGGCAATGGCGACATCAAAGTAACGGTCCGGGAATTGCTGGGAGAACTCGACCATACCGGAACCCTCCCGCATGGCCGGGGTGATGCCAATCAGCTTCTCGTCTTGCGCCGCCATGTCGCACAGCCACTGGCCGAAGATGGCGGAGAACCCGGGCTTGCCGCCGCTGCTCTTGGGCAGGCAGTCATCGTCTGGATTGAACTTGGGCACGCCATGGTAACCGATGGGATCTTTCTCGGCGGGCTCGTAGCCCTTGCCCTTCTTGGTCATCACATGCAGTAACTGGGGACCCTTGAGCTGGCGCATGTTCTTCAGGGTACTGATCAGGGCGTTGACGTCATGACCATCGATGGGGCCGATATAGTTGAAACCGAACTCCTCGAACAGGGTGCCCGGGATCACCATCCCCTTGAGGTGTTCTTCGGCCCGACGTGCGAGCTCTTTCACCGGCGGCAAACCGGAGAGCACCTTCTTGCCGCCTTCGCGGATGGTGGTGTAGAGCTGACCGGAGAGCCAGCGAGCCAGGTGGTTGTTCAGGGCGCCGACATTCTCGGAGATGGACATCTCGTTGTCGTTGAGGATCACCAGCAGATCTTCATGGAGATCGCCGGCATGGTTCAGGGCCTCAAACGCCATACCGGCGGTCAGGGCTCCATCCCCGATGATGGCCACGGCCTTGCGGCCCAGACCTTCCTTCTTGGCGGCGATCGCCATGCCCAGCGCAGCCCCGATGGAGGTGCTGGAGTGTCCGACGCAGAGGGTGTCGTATTCGCTCTCTTCACGCCAGGGGAAAGGATGCAAGCCATCTTTCTGGCGAATGGTCTGCATACGCTCCCGGCGTCCGGTGAGGATCTTGTGCGGGTAAGCCTGGTGACCCACATCCCAGACCAGACGATCTTGCGGGGTTTGGTAGACATAATGCAGGGCCACCGTCAGTTCGACGACGCCGAGGCCAGACGCCAGGTGACCGCTGCTGCGGCTCACCGAACGCAGCAGATATTGCCGCAATTCATCGCACAGGTCGGTCAGACGCTCCTGCGGCAGTTGCCGCAGTTCATCCGGGGTGTTGGCTTGGGCCAGGAGCGGGTAATGACTAATATCGAGACTCATCAAATACTTCTATAGGCGATCAGTAGGCTCGTTCGACAATATAATCGGCGAAGGCGCGCAGGATGTGGGTATTGTAGGGCAATGGCGCTATCGCCGCTAATGCCTGACGATGCAGCTCACGAGCCAGCTCACGGGCCGCATCAAGACCCAGCAGGGCCGGGTAGGTGCTCTTGGCCAGTGCGACATCGGATCCTTGCGGTTTGCCCAGGGTTGCGGTGTCACTGGTGATATCCAGAATGTCATCCTGAACCTGGAAAGCCAGACCGATAGCCGCGGCGTATTGCTGCAAGGCGGCGAGTTGATCCGGCTGGATCTGATGATGACACAAGGCCCCCAGCGTCACGGCGCATTCGATCAGCGCCCCGGTCTTGTGGCGATGGATTTGCTCCAGTGCCTTCAGGTCGACCTGCTGCCCCTCGGCTGCCAGGTCTAGTGCCTGGCCGCCACACATGCCGGCATAGCCAGAGGCACGGGCCAATTGGCTCAGCATCTGGATCTGGTTTTTGGCCAACACATCGGGGAGCGGATGATCGGCCAGAATGCTGAATGCCAGGGTTTGCAAGGCATCCCCGGCGAGAATGGCCGTCGCTTCATCAAATGCCTTGTGCACGGTCGGATGGCCGCGGCGCAGATCATCATCGTCCATCGCGGGCAAATCATCATGGATCAGCGAATAGGCGTGAATGCATTCGATGGCCGCGGCCGGACCGTCCAGTAGTTCATCGGCGACCCCCAGCAGATTGCCGGTGGCATAGACCAGGAATGGGCGCACCCGCTTGCCGCCCAGCAACAGGCCATGGCGCATGGCGGCCTTGAGCTGAGGCGCCACATCGCTGAGCTCATCGATATGGTGTTGCAGTAGCGCATCAATCCGCTGGCGATACTGCTGGGAGAAGGCTTCCAGACTCACGACTTATTCTCCTTGCTGTGGCTCAAAGGGGACGAGCTCACTGTGATCCTGTTCGCTGAGCAGGATCTGAACTTTCTGTTCGGCCTGGGTCAACTTGAGCTGACCGGCACGGACCAGCTGAATACCCCGTTCAAACTGTTTGAGGGCGTCTTCCAGTGGCAATTCCCCCTGTTCCATCTGCTGCACTATGCCTTCCAGCTCATCCAGAGTGGCATCAAAACTCAGGGTATCAATTCGTTTGCCGGCCATGACGCTATCCTCGGACTTGGGGGTGATAAACCGGCGCCATCTTACCATCGTTCCGGAAACAGTGGCAGCCACCATATCCGGGTCAGACGGAGCTGCATTCGCTGTTTTTTGTGAGAAAGGCCACGGAAGTTTTGGGGGTTGCAGCAAGCTTGGTTATAATTCCGCCCCCCACTGCATCGTACGGTTTCTCGACCCGGGCTCCAGGCCTGAGGTCGGCGTGTGTTGCGGCGGGTCAGTTGCGGCCATCTTGCCTGGATGAGCGAGATAGCCATGTTGTCGGAATTATTCGATTCGTTGCGGTTAACAAGAGCGTGGTCCATGAAATTTATCATCAAGCTGTTCCCCGAAATCACCATCAAGAGCAAGTCCGTGCGTCAGCGCATGATCAAGGTGTTGCAGGGGAATATCCGCAATGTGTTGCGGCGTGTCGAACCCTCGGTACGAGTCCGCATGGATTGGGACAAGCTGGTGGTGAGTTGTGACAATGACGCCCCGGGTATGCGGGATCAACTGGTGGAGATCCTGCGTTGCACGCCGGGTATCCAGTGCTTCCTGGAGGTGCAGGAGTTCCGTTTCAGCACGGTCCACGACATCTATGAGCGCACGGCGGCCCTATATGGTGACCAGCTGGCGGGTAAAACCTTCTGTGTCCGCGTCAAGCGGCATGGCAAGCATGAGTTTACCTCCATCGAGGTCGAGCGTTATGTGGGCGGTGGCCTCAACCAGAATCATGCGACGGGTGGCGTGCGGCTAAAAAATCCGGATCTGCAGATCAATCTGGAGATTGAGGATGACAAGCTGTACCTGATTACCGACATCCATCCCGGACTCGGCGGTTACCCGCTGTCGACCCAGGAAGATGTGCTGAGCCTGATCTCCGGCGGCTTCGACTCGGGGGTGGCGTCCTATCAATTCATCAAGCGTGGCTGCCGGGTGCATTATTGCTTCTTCAATCTGGGCGGTGCCGCCCATGAGGTAGGGGTGAAACAGGTTTCCTACTACCTGTGGAACAAGTACAGCGCCTCGCACAAGGTGAAGTTTCTGGCCGTCCCCTTCGAGCCCATCGTGGCCGAAATTCTGGAGAAGGTGGATAACAGCCTGATGGGGGTGATCCTCAAGCGGATGATGATGCGTGTGGCCTCCCGTCTGGCCGAGGATTTAGGCATCGAGGCCCTGGTCACCGGCGAAAGTCTGGGTCAGGTATCCAGTCAGACGCTGACTAATCTCTCGGTCATCGACCGGGTCACCGAGACGCTGATCCTGCGTCCGCTGATCGTCAGCGACAAGCAGGACATCATTGATGAAGCCCGCAGGATAGGAACGCTGGAATTTGCCGAAACCATGCCGGAGTACTGTGGTGTTATCTCCAACAAGCCGACGGTCAAGGCACGCTTTGATAAGGTGCTGGCGGAAGAGGCCAAGTTTGATTTCGGTATTCTGGATCAGGTGATCGCCCAGACCCGCTGGATGGATATCCGCGCCATTGCCGAAGAGACTCAGGCCCAGGTGCAAGAGGTCGAAACGGTACAGGAGTTGGCGGCCGATGAGGTGATTCTGGATATCCGCTCCCCGGATGAGCATGACGAGCGTCCATTCGACGTACCGGGTCACGAGCTGTTGCATATCCCGTTCTACAAGTTGGCCACTCAGTTTGGCGACCTGGATCAGGCTAAGACCTATCTGCTGTATTGCGAGAAGGGGGTGATGAGTAAATTGCAGGCCCTCTATCTCAAGGAGAAGGGCTTTAGCAACGTCAAGGTATACCGCAAGGCGTGACCCGGTCACCCGGAAAAAAGGGGGCTCTTTGAGCCCCTTTTTTTTATGTGCGCCGGGCATGGCGCGCAGCGCCGTGACAGGCGCTATCCGGTCACCGTGGTGGTGATGGGATGACTTGGAG
>NZ_BAAGVN010000302.1:0-12722 GCF_054780855.1 Pseudaeromonas pectinilytica | reverse complement strand
CCAGACGGTCAACGAACCACGTTGCACCAAGGCTTGGTTGTACTGTTTCCAGTTGCTGATCTTGTGCTTGGACTTGCCCATCTTGCGCTCCCGGTGGTGAACCTAAGAGATCAGATCACCAAACTGCGGGATAGTTCCCTGATTTGAGCAACAACGCCAAACTCAAGTGGTGGAGTCTGAATATAGCGGTTGGAAAACCTTGGGCGGTGCAGTACTGGGGGGCTTAGTCGGTAATCAGTTCGGTAGCGGTCACGGTCGGGAGATAGCGACTGCAGTGGGGGCCTTGGTCGGTGCAGGGGCCACGCAGGCCTGGACGCAACCTCAGAGCCGGGAGTATCAACTGGTGGAGCTCCTCATTCGTGATGAGAAGGGCAAGCTGATCAATGTGATACAAGATTATGATCCGGCGATGGTGTTCATGGCCGGAGACCCGGTCCGGATCCTCTATTTTGATGACGGCGTGCGGGTCGATAAAACCTTTTAAGGCTGTGTAAAACGAGCGGCCATAAAATAAAAAAGGCACACCAAGGTGTAATGCCAGTCAGTTAACGCTGACTGGCATTGTTTTTATTAGGTTTTCTGATTGCATACTTCTGTGGCCTGGCTTTTACACATCGAGGGTAACTTCGCTCTCGTCTCGTTGGTAAGATGAACTGCTCTGCCTGCTTATCCAGCTCGGCCACCCTGGCCGGAACATTACCCGTCGAGACAAACGGCAAACAACTGAGTTCATGGATTAAATAAACCGAGGCCATATGGAAACTCAGCTGACTTGCAGTATAACCATTGAGGCTGGCGGCCATTCTAACCATCTGATATCGCAACAGATTATACGCCAGCGCCAAGCCCCATAATTCCTGCCTTACCCCTTCTGGCTTCTTGCTACGCAGTGTGAGCTCTCTGCCCTGCAGACTCTGTTTCATTTCCCGGTATCCCAGTTCGATTTCCCAGCGATGCATGTATAACTCCACCACATCAGTCGCCGGATATCGCATCGGGTCAGTCATTGAGGTCAGTACTTGCCGCTCCTTGCCATTGATTTGACGGGTTAACAGCCTGGCTTCCAGATAGGACGGTAACTCTGGCCATTTCTTTTTCGCCTGAGGAGTGGTTGCGAGCCGGACTAGTGCATCCTGGCGCCCCAGCTTGGCTATCACCTCGTATTTCGTTCCCTTCTTCAGGGGCAGCAGCCAGTGCCGACAGCTTCCCGCATGTTGCCAGGCATGCAATAAACCTAATGAATAGAATCCCTTATCGAATAGTGTCAGGCTGTTATCCGGCGTATTCGCCACCAGTTGCTCAGCCAATACCATCTCGTTGACTTCGCAAGAGTCCATGACGACCTGGGTCAGCAAATGACTGGTCAACTCCATCTGGCAAAGCATGCGTACCTGGGGGTAACTTTGTACGCCACTGGCGGTCTTGGGTTTGTTAAAGGCGGCAGTATTCTCAGTGGTATCTGGTGTTCGCCACATCACACCATCGACGGCCAGCAATTGCAGGCCTGCCCATGTGGGATGCTCACACTGCTGATGCCACAGGCTAGCCGTCTGGTTAAACACCATTTCGACTGCTTTATCCGAGAGTTTTTGTCGTGCCTGAATAAAGGCACTGGGCACGACAAACGGGCGGTCACCTGGTAGCAGGATGTCGAGCTGATTAGCGAGTTGGGCCATAGGGACATGACGAAACAAGGACATACCGATAATGGCCCATAACACACGCTCCATAGGCATGCGTCTACGGCGCAGGGAAACCGAGCCAGTTTCGGCCAGACAAGTTTGAACCAGCTCAGGAGACAAGAGGTCTGATAGTCCTTCGAATTTGGCGGGGGGGCAGGCATGTATGAAATCGAGAGCTTGTTCAATGCGCATAAAAAAATCCGAAACCCAACAGTGAGTTTCGGATTTTTACACAGCCAGAGGATCGGTCAATGGATCCTTAACTGATCGGCATTACACACCAAGGTGTGCCTTTTCAAATTCCGCTTTTTTAGCGTTGGCTGTCCAGATAACGCTCGGCGTCTAATGCCGCCATACACCCCGTGCCAGCCGAGGTAATGGCTTGACGGTAAATATGATCCGCAACATCGCCTGCGGCAAACACACCTTCCACACTAGTCTGGGTGGCAAAGCCATCGCTGCCGCCCTTGACCTTGAGGTAGCCATCTTTCATCTCCAGCTGATCCTGGAAGATTGCGGTATTCGGGCTGTGACCGATGGCGATGAATACCCCCATGACATCGACTTCGGAGGCTGAACCATCTTTCGTGCTGCGCAGCCGGACACCGGTCACACCCATCTCATCACCCAGGACTTCATCCAGGGTCTGGTTCAGGTGCAGCTTGATGACCCCTTGTTCAACCTTGTCGTGCAGGCGCTGGATCAGAATTTTTTCCGAGCGGAATTCATCACGGCGATGAACGAGATGAACTTCGGAAGCAATATTTGCCAAATAGAGTGCTTCTTCGACAGCGGTATTACCACCACCGATGACCGCCACTTTCTGTTTGCGATAGAAGAAACCGTCGCAGGTGGCACAGGCGGAGACTCCCTTGCCCTTGAAGGCCTCTTCGGATTCCAGGCCCAGATAACGGGCGGATGCTCCGGTTGCGATGATGAGTGCATCACAGCTGTATTCGCCACTGTCACCGCTCAGACGGAACGGTTTTTGCTGCAGGTTGACGCTATGGATATGGTCAAAGACCATCTCGGTATTGAAATGCTCGGCGTGAGCTTTCATCCGCTCCATCAGGCCAGGCCCCGTCAAACCTTCGGCATCACCGGGCCAATTTTCGACTTCGGTGGTGGTGGTGAGCTGGCCGCCTTGCTGCATGCCGGTCAGCAGAACAGGATTGAGGTTCGCCCGGGCGGCATAGACGGCGGCTGTGTAGCCAGCAGGTCCTGACCCCAGGATCAAAAGCTTGGCGTGCTTGATTTGACTCATGCTCGAATTCTCCAGTGAATGACCCATCGATTCTAGGTAAAGGGGGGCAGGGGGTAAAGATCGATAATTCGATTGGGGCAATCGATTTTTCCAACATCAGTCGGGCCGGGCTGGAGCTCATACCGCTTTGCCGGGATGAGGCTACAAGTAGAAAAGCATTTCATGCGGCGATTTGTCGCTGCATAGGCCCCTGTTCCACGGTATCTGGTGTGACCTCTTGGTGGAGTATGCTGCTTTATGCCATTCATCAAGCCAATTCTCTTGAATAATATGCATAAATATGGCAATTGTTAGTTCTGTAGCGTAGCGAGGGAAGGAGTGTTTCTGCTGTCTTACTCCGCCTCTTTCCCATAAACCCTGCCAAACGATGCTGGAGCATCGAGTTGCAGCCGGTGTTTATGGCGGTTTGAAAGGCAGATATGTTGTTTTATTCACCACTGAGTAGTGGATAATTATGCTTCATTGCTGTATTTTTATACCGGTTTTGGCTGCGTACAACGCTTGAATATTGTTATTATAATGTTATATCTAAATATTATAATTTTGAATGTCGGGCGTAGATTGACATTAATTGCTGGTGTAAATATAAAGTCACCAGGTCTTGCTCTAAAAGTTTGTTAAAGGATGGAATAATATGCTGGAAGAGAACAGTCGGCTGAGAGACTTGGACCGGATTGACCGCAATATTCTGAATGAGCTGCAGAAGGATGGCAGAATTTCGAATGTTGAATTGTCCAAGCGTGTGGGCTTGAGTCCAACTCCCTGCCTGGAACGTGTGCGCCGCCTGGAACGCCAGGGTTTTATCGAAGGCTACACGGCAATCCTCAATCCGCATTTTCTGGATGCTTCATTGTTGGTATTCGTCGAGATTACCCTGAATCGGGGTGCTCCGGATGTCTTCGAACAATTCAACAAAGCGGTGCAAACCCTGGAGGAGATTCAGGAGTGTCATCTGGTCTCTGGTGACTTTGACTATCTGCTGAAGACCCGGGTATCGGATATGTCGGCCTATCGTCGTCTGCTGGGCGAGACCTTGCTGCGTTTGCCGGGTGTGAATGACACACGAACCTATGTGGTCATGGAAGAAGTCAAGCAGAGTAATCGCTTGGTGATCTGCACCAAGTGATGCAGATCTGACGCACGCTGAACTTCATGTATAGATATCCAGCAAATGAGCGGCCTGCCGCTCATTTCTTATTTGCATTTGTGCGACCTCTCCCGAGTATAATGTCGCGGCTTGGCACCGCCGTCAGCGACGGTGGCCAGCCCAGGTTTAATTATTCTAAAAAAGGAGTCGGGGTTTGACGGCTAGCAACAAGTTCACACCTATTTCCGGGTTTCAGCGCATTTTCGAAACAGGGCTTATCGTCCTGAGCGTCGGCGCTCTTTTCTTATTGCTGGCCCTATTGACCTATCACCCTGCTGATCCGGGTTGGTCGCAGACCGCATGGGGCGGAAAAGTTCACAACGCCGCAGGCAGTGCTGGTGCCTGGATCGCCGATCTCGCCTTCTTTGTCTTTGGTATCTTTGCCTATCTGATCCCGGCTGTGCTGGTGTTTTTGGGCTGGAGCATATTCTGGCGTCCTTACCGTTTGCTCGAGGTCGACTACCTGGCCCTGGGATTGCGCATTCTCGGCTTCTTGGTGCTGTTCCTGTCCATGTCCGCATTGGGCAGCATGAACTTTACCGATATCTATAACTTCTCCTCCGGTGGTCTGATCGGCGACATGATCTATACCAGCATCTTGCCGGTGCTGGGCGATCTGGGTAGTACGCTGGTCTTGTTGTGTTGTATTGCCGCCGGTATCACGCTGTTTACCGGTTGGTCGTGGATCATGATCGTCGAGAAGATGGGGGAGTGCATCACCGGCTCAGGTCATTTTTTTGCCACGCTACCAACCCGAATTGCTGGTTGGTTTGCCCGCAAGGCCGGTTATCAGCCGATCTCCGATCCCGATGGGTTTGATGAAGAGGACGATGACGAGCTGCCCGTCATGGTTAAACCTGCCGCTGCGGTGAGTGAACCGGTTGCCAAAGCACCGCGTTTTTCCTTCAACCGTCGCCCGGCTCCTGAGCCCGAGCTGGATGATGATGATGAAGATGATTTTGATGAACCCTATATCGCGAGCCCGTCGGCCACGGCAACAACGGGTCGGCGTGAGCCGGTGATGAATTTTTCTGTGACACCAGCGTCTGCATCACCTGCCATTGTAGCCCCATCATCGACCATGCAATCCGCTGTCGCGGCACCGCTTGTAAACAGAGCGGCCCCACAGGCTCCAGTGATGACGGCAGTGGATGACGATGATGAGGAGGAACTGACCTTACCATGGGATAATTCCGCCCAGGCTGCAGTTCCTGATGTCGCCCCTGCTGTGGCACAAACCGCATTGCCACAATCCCTGGCCTCGGCATTGGCGGCGATCAAACCCAAGCCGAAGGTGGAAGGGGATCTGCCATCCGTGAATTTGCTGAATACCCCGCCGGTGAAGACCCAGATGATGTCTGCGGACGAACTGGAGCGGATGGCGCGGTTGGTGGAAGCCAAGTTGGCAGATTACAACGTTCAGGCCCGGGTGGTCGGTTGTTATCCGGGCCCTGTGATTACCCGATTCGAACTGGACTTGGCACCCGGGATGAAGGCCAGCAAGATCACTAGCTTGTCCCGTGACTTGGCTCGTTCACTCTCGGCGGTCAGTGTGCGGGTGGTCGAGGTGATCCCCGGCAAGCCCTACGTGGGCATTGAGTTGCCGAACGCCAAGCGCCAGACCGTGTATATGAAAGAGGTGCTGGATTGCGACCGCTTCCGCAGTGCCGAAAGCCCGTTGACCATGGTGCTGGGTCAGGATATCGCCGGTGAACCTGTGGTGGTCAATCTGGCCAAGATGCCGCACCTGCTGGTGGCGGGTACCACCGGCTCCGGTAAGTCGGTGGGGGTCAACGTGATGATCCTCTCCATGCTGTACAAGGCTTCGCCGGAAGAGCTGCGCTTCATCATGATCGACCCCAAGATGCTGGAGTTGTCGGTCTATGAAGGTATTCCGCACCTGCTGACCGAAGTGGTCACCGATATGAAGGACGCTGCCAATGCCCTGCGCTGGTGTGTTGGAGAGATGGAGCGGCGTTACAAGCTGATGTCGGTGATGGGGGTGCGTAACCTCAAGGGTTACAACACCAAGGTTTCGGCCGCCCATGCCAGTGGCAATCCGATCAAGGATCCGTTCTGGAAGCCGGGCGACTCCTTTGATGCCATTGCGCCGGATCTGGAAAAACTGCCCCAGATTGTTGTGGTCATCGATGAATTTGCCGACATGATGATGATCGTCGGCAAGAAGGTGGAAGAGTTGATTGCTCGTATTGCCCAGAAGGCGCGGGCCGCCGGTATTCACTTGATTCTGGCGACGCAACGACCCTCGGTGGATGTCATCACCGGTCTCATCAAGGCCAATATCCCGACCCGGATTTCGTTCCAGGTCTCTTCCAAGATTGACTCCCGAACCATCCTGGATCAGCAAGGTGCGGAGTCGCTGCTGGGGATGGGGGATATGCTTTATCTGCCCGCGGGCGACAGCACGCCGACCCGGGTGCACGGTGCCTTTGTCGATGATGATGAAGTGCACAAGGTGGTCGCGGATTGGAAGTTGCGTGGTGAGCCGAACTACATTGAGGAAATTCTCAGCGGCGAAATGACCAGCGATACCCTGTTACCGGGCGAGCAGAATGCCGGTAGCGATGAGGAGCTGGATCCACTGTTCGACGAAGCGGTGGCCTTTGTGGTGGAGTCCCGTCGGGGCTCGACCTCCAGCGTGCAGCGCCGTTTCAAGATTGGTTACAACCGTGCGGCACGGATCATTGATCAGATGGAGATGCAGGGCATCGTCAGTCCGCCCGGTAGCAATGGTCAGCGCGACGTACTGGCGCCAGCGCCGATGCGCGATTAACGCGGATGCACGATCAGTCGTATGACCCTGATTCAATCGACCAAGGGAAGAGGATCCACGATGAAGTTTTATAACTGTTTAGCGGTGACCCTGATGCTGATGGCGACCTCGGTAATGGCCGATGATGCCGGAGAGCTGAAGGCCAAACTGGCCAGCGTGAAGTTGTTTTCTGCCCATTTTGAACAGACGGTGTTCGATATTGAAGGCAAGAAATTACAGCAATCCTCAGGCGATATGCTGGTCTCGCGGCCGGATCGTTTCCGCTGGGATACCAAACAGCCGGATGAAAACCTGATTGTCTCCGATGGCTCCGACGTCTGGCTGTACGATCCCTTCGTCGAGCAGGTCTCGGTGATGAAATTGGCGACTGCGGTGCAAAATACGCCCTTCTTGCTGATCACCAGCAGCGATCCCAAACTGTGGGATCGCTACGAAATTCTTAAAGAGGACGACAGCTTTACCGTCACCAGCAAGCAGAAGAATCAGCGCATCGAGTCGTTGCGCATCGTGTTTGATGGCAAATCCCAAATCAGCCGTTTCGAAGTCAATGAAGCCCAGGGCCAGCGCAGCGAATTCCAGCTGAGCCAGGTCAACCAGCATCCGGCGGTCCAGGCGCAGACCTTCCGCTTTACGATTCCGGATGGTGTCACACTCGACGACCAACGCTGATGAGTACCCTGTCACTGGATTTTTCCGCTGATTTCCGACCTCTGGCCGCCCGCATGCGGCCAGAGTGCTTTGAGCACTATATCGGTCAGGAGCATCTGCTGGCGCCGGGCAAGCCGTTGCGTCGTGCCATCGAGGCCGGGCATTGTCATTCGATGATCCTCTGGGGACCACCGGGCACCGGTAAAACTACCCTGGCCGAGCTGATGGCGCATTACTGTCAGGCCGAGGTCGAGCGGGTATCGGCGGTCACCTCCGGGGTCAAAGAGATCCGGGCCGCTATCGACAAGGCGCGGGATAACAAATTTCGTGGCGTGCGGACTCTGTTGTTTGTCGATGAAGTCCATCGCTTCAACAAGAGTCAGCAAGATGCCTTTTTGCCCCATATCGAAGATGGCACCATCACCTTTATCGGTGCCACTACCGAGAATCCCTCGTTTGAGCTGAATAACGCCTTGCTCTCCCGGGCCCGGGTCTATCTGCTCAAGCGTTTGGATGAGACCGCCATCGAAGCCATCATTCGTCAGGCGCTAACCGATCCCCGGGGTCTGGCCCATGAGCCGCTGGAGTTTGCCGAAGGAGTGCTACAGGCACTGGTGCAACTGGTGGATGGCGACGGTCGCAAGGCGCTGAATTATCTGGAGCTGCTCAATGACATGGTCGAGGAGCAGGATGGCCGCAAGCTGATTGATAGACGCTTGCTCGCCGAGGTGACCGGTGAGCGAATGGCCCGGTTTGATAATCAGGGCGACGTCTATTACGACCTGATCTCCGCTGTTCACAAGTCAATCCGGGGTTCTTCTCCCCAGGCGGCTCTTTACTGGTATGCCCGCATTGTGGCGGCCGGTGGTGATCCGCTGTATGTGGCGCGTCGCTTGCTGGCGATAGCCTCCGAAGATGTGGGCAATGCCGACCCACGAGCGATGCAGGTGGCGTTGGCCGCCTGGGATTGTTTTACCCGGGTTGGTCCTGCCGAAGGGGAGCGCGCCATCGCCCAGGCCATCGTCTATCTGGCCTGTGCGCCGAAGAGTAATGCTGTCTATGTCGCCTGGAAGGCGGCGTTGCAGGATGCCAAGCAGCTCACCGATTACGAAGTGCCGGCCCATCTGCGCAATGCGCCGACCCGCTTGATGAGTGAGCTGGGCTACGGGGCCGAGTATCGCTATGCCCATGATGAGCCGGGTGCTTATGCCGCCGGGGAGTGCTTCATGCCGCCGGAGCTGGCTGATCGGCAGTACTACCAACCCAGCGATCGGGGTCTGGAGAAGCAGATTGCCCAGAAGCTGGCGTATCTCGCCGAGCTGGATGCCCAAAGCCCGCGCAAGCGCTATCGCTGATCGCTCATACCCTGACGTCGTGTGGTACGAAAGCCTAATGTACCCTTGGCGCAAGGAATCCTGGCGCCGCCCATGACAGGTAGCGGCGGATTTTGATAGACTCGTTGCCAACTTAAGGTTTGCCCTTGCTCTGGCCCGCGTCACCGCCTTCTGTTGTGTGGCGCGCGAGTTGACCCGGCATCGGTAAGCTCTCTTTCATTACCAAGCAATAACTACAAGCAGGTCAGACATGTTAGATCCCAAATACTTGCGCGCTGATATCATCGAAGCGGCAGAACGGTTGGCTGCCCGGGGGTTCACTCTGGATGTGGCTCGTATCAATGGCCTGGAAGAGCAACGCAAGACGTTGCAAACCCGGACTCAGGAGTTGCAAGCCGAGCGTAACGCCCGTTCCAAAGCGATTGGTGACGCCAAGCGTCGCGGCGAAGATGTCGCACCGCTGATGGCGCAGGTAGGTGAGTTGGGCTCCGAGCTGGACGACTGCAAACGTAAACAGGATGAAGTACTGGCCGAGCTAGAGGCCCTGGCTCTGGCTATTCCGAACCTGCCCCATGACTCGGTGCCCGCCGGTAAGGATGAGAGCGACAACGTCGAAGTCCGCCGTTGGGGTACGCCGCGTCAATTCGAATTCGAACCCAAGGATCATGTGGCCTTGGGTGAAGGTGTCAAAGGCATCGATTTTGCCACCGCCACCAAGATTTCCGGCTCCCGCTTTGTGGTGATGCAGGGGCAAATTGCCCGCATGCACCGCGCGTTGGCGCAATTCATGCTCGACTTGCATACCCAGCAACACGGCTATACCGAATGCTACGTGCCTTATCTGGTCAATGCCGACAGTCTGCAGGGTACCGGTCAGCTGCCGAAGTTCTATAACGATCTGTTCCATACCGCCATCACGGGCGAAGGCGACGAAGAGGGCAAGGTCAAGAAGTTCTCCCTGATCCCGACTGCCGAAGTGCCGCTGACCAATATAGTGCGCGATACCATCACCGAGGAAAAAGATCTGCCCCTGAAGCTGACCGCCCACAGCCCCTGCTTCCGCTCCGAAGCTGGCTCTTACGGTCGCGATACCCGGGGTCTGATCCGTATGCACCAGTTCGACAAGGTCGAGATGGTCCAGCTGGTCAGCCCTGAAACCTCCTGGGATGCCCTCGAAGAGATGGTGGGGCATGCCGAGAAGGTGCTGCAACTGCTGGGGCTGCCGTATCGGGTCATCACCCTGTGCACCGGGGACATGGGCTTCTCGGCGGCCAAGACCTACGATCTGGAAGTCTGGCTGCCGGCGCAGAATACTTATCGCGAGATTTCATCCTGCTCCAACTGTGCCGATTTCCAGGCGCGCCGGATGCAGGCTCGGGTACGGGGTGCCGATGGCAAGCCGACTCTGCTGCACACTCTGAATGGTTCCGGTTTGGCTGTGGGACGCACCTTGGTGGCTGTGCTGGAAAACTACCAGCAGGCCGATGGACGCATTGAAGTCCCCGAGGTATTGCGCTCTTACATGGGTGGTTTGACCCACATCGGGTAAGTGATGATATCGGGGCCGCTTTTGCGGCCCCGATTCGTTTACCAAGCTGCGCAGCACCGCTTTTTCACAAGCAATGCGCAATCGTTTTTGCTAGAATGCGCCGCAATTTTAGTGGCCCGTGGAGTGTCTGTGGTCTGGATTGATTTCGCTATCCTGGCTGTGATCGGCTTGTCTTCTCTCATCAGCCTGATCCGTGGCTTCGTCAAGGAAGCCCTCTCATTGTTGACCTGGTTCGCGGCGTTTTTTGTGGCCAGCAACTTCTACGGCGATCTGGCCGTATTCTTCACCTCCATCTCCGATTCGCTGATCCGCAATGGTGTCGCCATTGTGGTGTTGTTTGTCGCCACTTTGATTTTGGGCTCTATCGTCAACTATGTGATTGCGACTCTGGTCGACAAGACCGGACTCTCGGGTACCGATCGCATGCTGGGCATCTGTTTTGGCGCCATCCGCGGCGTGCTGATTGTCAGCGCCCTGCTATTTTTTATGGACACCTTTACCAGCGCGCACAGCGCGGTCTGGTGGCAAAAATCCGTCCTCATTCCGGAATTTGGTGTGGTCGTGAACTGGTTTTTCGAGTTTATGAAAAGCTCATCAAGTTTCATTAAATGATCCGTTTTATTCAGTAACTAGTGACCTCGAGGTAACAAGGACATGTGTGGTATCGTCGGTATAGTGGGCACCACCCCGGTTAATCAGGCCCTTTATGATGCGTTGACCGTGTTGCAACACCGTGGCCAGGATGCTGCTGGCATCGTGACCATCGCAGATGGGAATTTCAAACAACGCAAGGCGAATGGTCTGGTCAAGGATGTGTTCGAGATCCGGCACATGCAGCGATTGAAAGGCAACATGGGCATTGGCCATGTCCGTTATCCCACCGCTGGTAGCTCCAGCGCCGCCGAAGCCCAGCCGTTCTACGTCAACTCGCCGTTCGGCATTACGCTGGCGCACAACGGTAACCTGACCAATGCCAAGGATCTGCGCGAACAGCAGAGCAAATTGGCCCGCCGTCACATCAACACCACCTCTGATTCTGAAGTGTTGTTAAACGTTTTCGCTCATGAGCTGGAGCGGGCCGTGGATATGCCGCTGCGTCCGGATGATGTGTTTGCTGCCGTCAGCCGTGTGCACCGTCAGGTGCGCGGTGCCTATGCGGTGGTGGCGCTCATCATCGGTCATGGCATGGTCGCGTTCCGTGATCAGAACGGGATCCGTCCGCTGGTGCTGGGGCGTCGTCTGAATGACGATGGTACCCAGGAGTACATGGTGGCCTCCGAAAGCGTGGCGCTGGATATCCTGGGCTTCGAGCTGATGCGTGATGTTGCCCCCGGTGAGGCGATCTACATCAGCCAGGAAGGCGAGCTGACCAGCCGTCAGTGCGCCGATAATCCCAAGCTGTGCCCCTGTATTTTCGAATATGTCTACTTTGCCCGTCCGGACTCTTTCATCGATCAGGTCTCTGTTTATGCCGCGCGCGTGCACATGGGACAGATGCTGGGTGAGAAGATCAAACGGGAATGGGCCGATCTGGATATCGATGTGGTCATCCCGATCCCGGAAACCTCCTGCGATATCGCTCTGGAGATCGCCCAGCGCCTGAACAAACCCTACCGTCAGGGCTTTGTGAAGAACCGCTACATTGGCCGGACCTTCATTATGCCGGGGCAGACCCAGCGCAAGAAGTCGGTGCGCAGCAAGCTCAATGCCATCTCCTCCGAGTTCAAGGGCAAGAAGGTACTGCTGGTGGATGACTCCATAGTGCGTGGCACCACCTCGGGTCAGATCATCGATATGGCCCGTGAAGCCGGTGCTGCCAAAGTCTACTTTGCCTCGGCCGCACCCGAAATTCGCTTCCCGAACGTCTATGGTATCGATATGCCGACCAGCAACGAGCTGATCGCCTATGGCCGGGACGTGAGTGAAATCTGCACCCTGATCGGTGCCGATGGCCTGATCTTCCAGGACCTGGCAGATCTGGAAGCGGCAGTACGTGAAGGCAATCCGGCGCTGACCCAGTTTGAAACCTCGGTGTTCAGCGGCCAATATGTCACCGGCGACGTGGATCAAGCCTACCTCGACTTCCTGAATTCCCTGCGCAACGACGATGCCAAGGCGGTTCGCGAGTGGAACGAAGGGGTTGCCGATCTGGAGATGTATAACGGCGAGAACTAAGGTTCTTGGCTTTAGACCAGGTGATACAAGAAGAGCGGCGGAGGCCGTAATGCCGATCAGTTAAGGATCCATTGACCGATCCTCAGGCTGTGTAAAAATCCGAAACTCACGGTTGGGTTTCGGTTTTTT
>NZ_BAAGVN010000301.1:0-12179 GCF_054780855.1 Pseudaeromonas pectinilytica | reverse complement strand
GTTATTGAGTGATCGGCATGGATGTTATTACGTGATCGGCATGAATGTTATTGAGCGATCGCCATGCGTGGGAATATGCACTGTGGCACATTGAAGACCTAGAAGAGTATGAGAAGAAAGAGGACTGAGCCTCTTTCTTTTATTGTCCGAAACGCCAGTTGAATGGAAAGCCTGTCGGCTCGATGATGGTTTCTAGCTGTTGATACCAAACGTCGTAAGCATGACGCATTTCATCCAGGTACTGATATTGGTTGTAGATAGCATCCAACCCTTTTTTGCTGTGGCCAATCATCAACTCGGCAACTTCTTGCGTCGTGATGGCAGACATTCGCGTTCGCATCGTTCTGCGAAGATCATGCATAGACCAATGTTCCATCTCAACACCAAGCGATCTGCGAGCCCAGATTTTCACATTGTTAGGAATAGTGGTATCAAAGCCATTTGTGGCAAGCTCTTCTTGTCCGTTCGCGGGAAACAAGTAAGTTGATTTGCTCATCTGCATCGCCAGGTCAATCAGCTCAATAGCTGGCTTAATTAATGGCCGCATGATCGGCGCTCCAATTTTCTCACCTTGTTTGCGGATCTCTATAGGCACTGTCCACATTGCAGATTGCAAATCAAAGTGATGCTTTTCAGCTTGAATGAGTTCGCCCTTGCGACCGCCCAATAGCAGAAGCAGTTTTATGTAGATGCGGTTCTTCTCAGTGATTTTTGACTCGTGCAAATAGCGCCAAAGTATCCTGATCTCGTTGTCATTTAGCACCCGAGTTCGTTTGCCTTTCTTGCCGCCGACTTTCTTTGCTGTGATCCCTGCGGCAGCGTTAATTTCCAAAATTTGTTCATCAATCAGCCAGTCATAAAACTTATGCAGCACAGACACTAGGCGCTCTGTGTTCGAAGGGGACGACTCCGAAACCTCACGAAGACAGTTTCGCAAGGACAATTCATTGATGTCAGTTAATGGGTACTTGCCAAGTCGGGGCAGCAAATATATTTCACTGCTGCGTTTTTGGTAGTGCCACGTTTTCTCCTTTAGCCCTTGCTTACCGGCAGAGTCTATCCAGTCTCGAAAAATCGATTCGAAACTTTGCTTGGCAGAATACTTAGCCCGTTCCTGCTGTAGGTAGAGCTTGGGGTTTCGGCCTTGATCAAGTACTGCCCTTAACCTATCCAGCTCATTCCTTGCTTCAGCAAGCTTCATAAGTGGGTAAGTACCTATGTCTACCCGCTGTTGCTTGCCATCGAAACGATAACGAAACTGAAAAACAATTTTGCCCTTGGGCGATACCCGAGCACTTAGCCCATCTCGGTCGGCTTTTACTACGGTTTCTTTTGCTTCTTTATTTAACCTGGCATCGAGCCAGCTAACTGATAACGCCATGTTATAAGCCCAGCCCTAGTTTTGATTTTAATGATTGTTTACGTGATTCTGCTTTGGGTTCTGGCGCTGTACTCTCAGAAGTAACTTCACCATCTGGTGCAAGACCATCCAGCGGTCCAGATGTCGTGGATAGATTGGGTTGGCTCATGTGAATTAACCCAAAGGTGGCCAGCATCCGCAGACGCTCAGCGCGTTCCCGTGGTGGCGTCTTTTCCAATTCTTTGAGTAGTTCTGGGTGGCTCCCTGGGGGAATGTTGACGACAACTCTCATGATCAGGCCCCATAAAACCAGAAGCCTCGGACGTTCGCCAAAACAGACTGTTCCGGCACGATGATCTTGCTTCGCGAAAAAATCTCCTTGGCCGCTTCCTTATAAGCCATGGCTCCACCTCCCGCGATCAATACCAAGTCCGCATTGATGCTTTCGTCACGCATGGATTGGCGCATGGCTGTAAGAGCAACAGGCGCTACCTTTTTCATGGCAGCATTTAGATAAGGTGAAATATCGACCTTTTCTCCAAACAGCAGCACCTGCAAGTCGCCGGTTCTCATGGCTTTTTCAAGTCGATCCATACCTACTTTGGCACCGTGATCTTCCGAAATCAGCTTATCAATCGTTTCCAGTAGCACGGACATTGCCTGAAGACTGGTTCCTGATGAGCTGTAGCGAATTTCTCCGGCCTCAAGGGCAACCCAGTCAACAGAAAAGAAGCCAGGGTCTATAACGACGACGCGACCTTCTTCAATCAAGCCCAAATCTCCACCTGTTTGAACCAGATCCATATAGGCACCGGCAGGCTGCGGCAGCACTTTGACGTCATGAACTGTGATGCTGCGCTTAGGCGTCACTTGATGGACACCTTTTAAACGCTGCACAAGATCAGACTTACGTTGTGGTTCATGAAACTGGGAAACCGGTAATCCAGTGACAACCAAATCGATGGATTCTGTTTCAGCCATTAACAAGGCGGCATGAAAAAGTGCCTTATAGGTTTTTGTGGTGGGATATTCCGGGTGAAGCTCTCGTTCCCAGCCTTGAAGGCGTCCAGCAGGAACACCAGCGGCCCAACGCTCATTATCGACAGAGACATACAAACAAGTGTCATCATCGCCTCCACCGATACGCTCCGGCATACGATCCGCTGGACCGGCACCCGCAGGTAGAATAATGGTTTTCGGTTCACTACCTGATTGGCCAATTGCCAGCTTCAGGTTTGAGTAACCGATATCTACGCCTAGTACAAACATACTTATCTCCTGTGCACTCAAAGTGCTCTAACGGTTTTCAATCAACCGCACTGGTCACGCTTGGGCATTTCCAAGTGCTCTGGCGGTTCACTCAAATGTCATTATCAGGATTCGGTGCACTGGAGGTGGGCAGAAAGGTGACAAATCCTTTCATCTATCTGCCTATTGCATTTTCGCAAAAGTATGAGAATAGGCTCGGTTTGGCGGCGGATAACCTAGCCAAAAAAATCGAGACGCCAAACGTCGTTTGCATTCTGGCCTGAACTTGCCAAACGGTTTGTATTTTCATGGCAATACGTCTTTTTAGGCGTTTTTAAGTGAAATCGGCCTGTATCCCTTGTCAGGTATGGAATTACGCGAGTTGATTTATATCGAGACGCCAAACAGTGATTGTTACGGCAGTTTTACGTTTGGCGTTTCGATCCAAAAGCCAAACGGATAGTGGTTTTGGCTTTTGGGGTTAATTGGATGGAGAAATTGGTTTGGTAGAAATCGTCAATGAACAATGGAAAGCAGATGTATCAGATTTACTTCAGCAAGAAACGGACAGGCTAAAAGCACTGGCACGAGCTGAAGTTGATGACTTTTGGGTTACCCATTACAAGGTTCGTGAGAATGCGCCCTTTAAAGATTGGGGGCTGCTTGGTGTCCGTATCAGAGACTTTAAGTATGGCTTTGGCATTGAGTGGTACATCAACAGCTTTCACGGTCAACGAGGCAAGCGCGTAGTCTTTAGTAAAGGACTGAGTATTTCAAAGACGAAGCTGAGATACTCATTTTTGGACTGCCAAGGTCTAGCCAAAGAATGGGAGTTAGCGCTGGCCATGGAGAAAGAAGAATTCTTCAGTGATATTCGACGCCAGGTTGATAAGCTCAACATGCTGCGTCGCAGAGTGAATGCCTATTGAGTTAACTGCGCTACTTCACTCGTGGCAACTGGTCCCAGCGTGTTGTATAAGCGGGAGACAAATGCTCTCGCTTCATCGACCAATCTTTCTTCGTACCTTGTCCAGCAAAGAAAACCTTTCCGGCACCACTTTGGTTAATGGTGTCCAATACAGACATTAACTGTTGGCTATTAGAGCGGGTCGATACGTCATCGAATAGTCCTGGTTGAAACATGCCTGGATCGTAAAAGTCAGACAGCATGACGCCCGCTTTGGCATAACGAAAACCATCCTTCCAAATTCGCTTGAGTAAGTGATTGGCCAGCTCGATAAAATCCCGCGTATCGCAACTGGGGGTCAGTAACTCACCCGATGCGGAATTGCTGTACTGCGGCTCGTTGTCCTTAAAGGGGCTGGTTCGTATGAAGACGGTCATCACTTTGGCTTGCTGCTGTTCTTTGCGAAGCTTCTCAGTGGCGCGGGTTGCGTATTCGCATATGGCTTCACGTAACAATTCAAAGTGCGTCACTTTTACGCCAAATGAACGACTACAGACGATTTGTTTCTTAATTGGCGGGATCTCTTCAAGTTCAATGCACGACTCACCATTGAGCTCTCTGACGGTTCTCTCTAAAACCACTGAAAACTGGTCTCTGATGGCTCTAGGAGAGGCATTGGCGAGATCTAAGGCTGTGGTGATACCCAACGCATTTAAACGCTTAGAAAGCCGTTTACCAACGCCCCAAACATCATCAACTGGGACTAATGCGAGCAATCGACGTTGCCGATCTGGATTGGTCAGGTCTACAACCCCCTGAGTGGCGGGATATTTCTTGGCGGCATGGTTAGCCAGCTTGGCGAGTGTTTTAGTAGGTGCAATGCCGACACAGACGGTGATCCCAATCCAGTGGTCTATGCGCTCTCGCACTTGTTGTCCGAACTCGACAAGAGATATGGCCGACTCAATACCGGTTAAGTCCAAAAACGCTTCGTCAATGGAGTAAACCTCTACTCGTGGTGCCATCTCTTCCAAAGTGCGCATCACTCGACTGCTCAAATCTGCGTACAGCGCGTAATTGGACGAGAATGCCAAAATGCCATGGCGCTGCATTTCAGATTTGATCTGAAAGACGGGTACGCCCATTTTTATACCGAGTAACTTAGCTTCACGCGACCGTGCAACCACGCAGCCGTCATTGTTGGACAGCACCACAACCGGCGTATCTTTTAAATCAGGACGAAACAGCTTCTCACAACTGGCGTAAAAGTTGTTGCAGTCCACCAAGGCAAATACTGGCATGGGATAGTCACGACTTGCGGCGCATGTTTCGCACCACATTGGTGACCACACCAAATATCTCTAACTCTGTCCCTTCAGGAATATGAATGGGCTCATACGCCGGGTTTCTTGGGATCAGCTTGACGCAAGGCCTGAGTTGAAGCTCCTTTACCGTGAGTTCACCATGGATACCCGCGATGACAATGTCACCGTGTTCTGCTTGGACAGAGCGATCAACCACCAAAATATCATCTGGGTGAATCCCGGCATCAATCATTGAATCACCTTCAACACGCACAAAGAACGTTGCAGCCGGTCGCTTGATGCACAGCTCGTTGAGGTCGAGCGTTTGCTCAACATAATCCTGCGCTGGGGAGGGAAAACCAGCAGAAACACGTTCCATGAACAATGGAATACGAAGGCGCTTGGCTTTGATGAAGGCAAGTGCGCCGCTACGGCCTATCAGCGAGACACTCATGACGAACCTCGAAAAATCACAATTAATACTGTTTGTTTATACAGTATCTAATGCTATGCTGATTTCTACAAGTAAAATTGTAGGTAAAACTGGTGTTGTTCGAGTAAGACACTGTGTTGTCGGTGATTTATTTTTTGTGTTGAAAAACTAGATGTGGGGGATCGCTCGCCCTCGTCAAAGCCTGCAAGGCTTGGACAATACTGCTTCTGCCTACTGCTCTTGTTTCTGTTACTGATCCTGTTACTGCTACTGGTTAACGCATGGGTCAAGTAACCGTCAGACAAGGCTTGTTGAACCCTTTGCAAAGGGTTTACAAACAGTTAGTAAAATTCCGCTTCGTATTGAATTTACTGGCTTAAAGCGAAGTCAGGAGCATCTTTAAAATGCTCAGTCGAACTCAGTTCAAGCCTTTTGCAACCGTTTGAAAAGGGGGTGGCTAAGCCATACGTAAAGGGTATCGGTAAGGGTTACCTAAACGGTTTGGCTAAGGCTTTCTGATAGACTTAGTCAAAGCCTTCATACATGGGTTCAACCATTAGAAAGATTAAAAAAACGCTGAGGTATCCAAGGTGCATTTTGTACAAATGCGTTTATAAACGAACAGGGCACAGTGAAATAACCCAAAGCGAATAATAGAATTGAAGAGGAACCATCAATGACAAGAGCCCCAGCGCCATTTCCGCTAGAGCGCCTCGCGGATATCCCAGAAAGACCAGAAGATTTTAGATTGCTGGAGCGTATTCCATTAACGCGTGAGCCGCAGACTTGGCCACTTGAACTTTCTCCTATGGTCGGTGATGAACAGCCAATGGTGCTGCTCGATACAGAGACAACCGGACTATCTGCCGATGACGAGTCCATTATTGAGCTTGGTATGGTTAAGATGCTTTACAGCCCCTCTGCTCAGCGGATTGTGTCGATTGTTGATGTGATCAGCTTGTATGAAGATCCCGGCAAGCCAATCCCCGAGCTGATTACCGAGTTAACCGGTATCACCGATGATATGGTTCAAGGCCAGCACATTGATGATTCACTGGTTGCGAGTTGGTTATCCGATGATCCGCTGGTGGTTGCTCACAATGCGCAGTTTGATCGTCCTTTCTTTGAAAAGCGGTTTGCCGCATTAGGCCATCTATCTTGGGCCTGTTCAGCTAGCGGCATAGATTGGAAGGCGCTGGGCTTTGAAAGTCGAAAGCTTGAGTACCTGCTGCTTCGCTTAGGTTGGTTCTATGAAGGACACCGAGCTGCAACCGATTGTTTGGCGATGGCCTGGTTGTTTCATTTGTTGCCCGAGTCCGTTGCAAACTTGTTGTCTGAAGCAGACAGGCGAACTGTGTTAGTTCGTGCGTTTGGTGCGCCGTTTGACGTAAAGGACTATTTAAAAGAGCGTGGTTACCGCTGGCATGACGGTGTTAAAGGTGCCAACAAACATTGGTGGCGCGAAATCAGCGAAGACGAGTTGCCGCAGGAACAAACTTACCTGGATGATTTGTATCATCGTGGCTCAGAACATGCCCACTATGACTACAAAGATGCCCGCAATCGATTTAAAGCTTTGTAGCTCTCTATAAGGTAAGCCTTGCATATTTGAAAACCTCTGGAAAATGGAAAGTGAACTCATGGTTTAACCAACAAGAGGAATCTTTCCATGTACCAAGACACCTACATTGAATACTGGGGCGAAATCTTCGTCTCTGCCCGCATCATTGAATTTGGCATCACGTTCGAGCGCTTTCTTAAAGATCCATGGAAGCATTTGATGTCCTGTGGCCAAGAGTCTGCCCCAGACGCGATTGCTGAAGGGATGCTGCCATTGCTACCAGCCCAGGCAGAAGTTGCCAGGCGCATTCGGGAGAGTGAGCAACGAGCCCTGATGTCTACAGAGTCGGACAAAGGGGGAGCTCATCGCGGTAACATCGTGGTGCCACTGGTTCGGGTAGCGTATTGATAGCGGCTATCAGCAATGGCATAAAACAATGTCTTCACGCCCATACCTGAGCGGCAATTGCAATCCAGATCAAAAAGTTGCCGCTTAGTCTTCCCTACAAAGTAATTTGTGATAGGATGATACCTAATAAATTTAATTAGGTTGAAGCCTATTCAGTGTTTTATGGCCATCTGTTCAGCTTCAACCGGTAGAGATTGCTAAGTCATTGCGGATAAAGAGCAGCATTGAGTGACACTATTCAATGTGATTACGCGATGTCTGACCGTACTTTATAAACAGAGTTTTAAGAAACTGGTTGAATTGGATAAACAAGACGCATGACAAATGATGGTCTGAAACAAACGGTAGTGGCGAAGTCAGATAGGCTTTCACAGATAGCGCAGTTGCCACAAGCAACCAGGGATCGCATTGCCCACATCGATTTCACCTTATTGTTTAAGGGCGAAGCGGTGCGAGCGGATTTAGTCGATCGCTTCAGCATAGCCGCTGCACAAGCAACGAAAGACTTCACCCTTTACCGAGAGCTTGCGCCAGGCAACATTGAGTATGACCAAAAGCTCAAATTGCATAAGCGTGGTGAAGCTTTTGCCCCATTGTTCGACTATGACGTTGTGAGAACACTGGCAACCATTAGCCAAGGATACGGAGATGGCTTTACTGGAAAGGTAAAACCACCACTGGCTTGTGAAGCGCCTTATCACCTTAACAAACCGAATCTATCGATAGTGGCGAAAGTCACCGAAGCCATACACAAAGGCAAAGCCTTGCGTATCACCTATGTATCGTTATCGAGTGGTGAAACAACGCGTGAAATTGTGCCGCATACGCTGGTGGACAATGGCCTGCGTTGGCACGTTCGTGGTTTTGATCGCAAGCATAATGAGTTCCGTGACTTTGTGCTGACCCGAATTAAAGCAGCGGTCGTGCTTGAAGATTCCACTTTGTCGCCCTCTGTTATCAAAGAAAGTGAGCTCGAAACCCAAGACCGGCAATGGAACCGATTTGTTGAGCTGGAGTTAGTGCCGCATCCACGTATTGAGCACAGCGAAGCGATTGAGCTGGATTATGGTATGACGGGTGGCGTTCTAAAGGTTGAGATTAGGGCTGCAACCGCTGGGTATTTGCTTCGCCAATGGCATGTGGATTGTTCTACGGAACACTCATTAACGGGCTTTGAGTATCAGCTTTGGTTGCGTAATAGCCAGGCACTTTATGGTGTTGTTCACCTAGCGATTGCTCCAGGTTACAGAGCATAGTTTTAGTCGGAGAAGGATCTTATGGCATCACCTAACAAGTATCAGCAGCAAGCAATAGCTCATCACAAAGGACCATTATTAATCATTGCCGGTCCAGGTTCAGGTAAGACTTACACACTTGTTGAGCGAATTATTAATTTAATAAATAAACATGGAGCAGTAGCTGATAGGTTATTAGTTGTTACATTTACCGAGAAAGCCGCACAAGAGCTTAAGACTCGAATCTCGAACCGAATTCTTGAGTTGGGGATAGATTTTAATGTAAACGAAATGTATTTAGGTACGTTTCACTCTATTTGTTTAAGAATACTAGAAGAGCATCGAGAGTTTACACGTCTGAAACGGTCTTTTGTATTGATGGATCAGTTTGACCAGCAGTATTTTCTGTATCAAAACTTGCGAGAGTTCAGGGATATTGAAGGTATTGAACATATTCAAGGTGAGCACAAACTACCTGCTTGGGTAAAGTCAGAAAATTTGATGAGTTGGTTGAACAAGGCGTCTGAGGAAGCTTTAGACGTTGAGGTGTTATGCCAATCACCAGACATTGCAATAAAGGCACTGGGCGATAGCTACTGCATATATCAAGCCCTGCTTAGTAAAAATAATGCATTAGATTTTTCATGTATTCAGCTCGAGACTTACCTTTTACTTCGCGAGAATCCAAGTCTACTGGGCGAGCTTCAAGAAAAGCTTGATTATCTAATGGTGGATGAATACCAAGACACAAACACCATACAAGAAAAGCTACTCTTTCTATTGATGGGACAGAAGAAAAATCTTTGTGTTGTTGGAGATGATGACCAAGCACTATATCGTTTTCGAGGCGCAACCGTAAGGAATATACTTGAGTTTCCGCAAAATTTTCCATCTGGCGATTGTCAACAAATTAGGTTATCCACTAACTATCGATCTCATCCAGAAATTGTAAACTTTTACGATACATACATGGGAGATAAACCGTGGCTTCGTGAGGGAATTAATTATCGCTACCCCAAAAATATAGTTGCGAGAGATGATAACTTTCCTGATGGACCTACCGTAATTAGTGCAATCACCCCAGAAGGTGATGATTGGCATCAGGATGTATATCAACTCCTAATGCACTTAAGAGATAACGGTAAACTGAAAGATTGGAATCAGGTTGCTTTCTTATTTAGGTCAGTTAAAAGCGATAAAGTAAAGGCTCTAGCTCAATCCTTAGAAGATAAGGGAATACCAGTGTATTCTCCTCGTGCAAATTTATTCTTTGAACGAGAAGAAATACGATTAGTTCTTGGACTATTTCATCTTGTATTCCCCATGGTTCTCCCCGATCGTAAAAATCGTACAGAGGAAGGTAAGGCTATACCAATTTGGAAGTACTATGAACAGCACTGCATCGCTCCGCTTTTGGAGGAATTGGGTAAGCCAGAACAAATTGAGCTGGTTAAATGGTGTAAGAAAAAAGCACATGAACACATTAATTTAACTAAAAACGCTGATAGTTCATTCTTGGGTATATTTTATGACATTTTGCAATTCCCATTATTTGCAAGATACCTCGATCAAGATAATGGACATTTGAGAGCTCAGAGAAACCTTGCTCAGTTTAGTCGGATGCTCGGAAAGTTTGAATATTTGCATCGAGTTAGTGTTTTAAATCCAAAGTACTTAGATGCTAACCTTCGAGATTTATTTGATAATTTCATCAGATTTTTACATGAGGGTGGAATTGATGAATACGAGGACATGTCAGAGTACGCACCTTCAGGTTGCGTTTCATTTCTAACGATACACCAATCTAAAGGATTGGAGTTTCCAATTGTTTTCGTAGGTTCATTAGAGGCAACCCCACGTAAGCAATACACTGAGCTAGATGAAATTATTGAAAATCAATATTTGGCTAAAAAGTCATTTGAGCCTTTGGAAGATACGAAGTATTTCGATTTTTGGCGACTCTATTACACCGCATTTTCGCGGCCTCAAAACTTACTAGTACTGACAGGACAAGAGAAATCTGGACATGGAAAAACTCCCTCTCATCATTTTACTGAATACACAGAGAAGTTAACGTATTGGCGATCGGTTAAATCTGAGCTGTCGTCTCTGGAGTTCGAGTCTGTTAAGGATGTGAACATAAAGAAAGAATATGCCTTTACGTCACACATTACTTTATTCGAGACCTGTGCAGAACAATATAGGCTCTTTAAAGATCTAGAGTTTCAGCCTGTGAAGGCTAGTCCGATGTTATTCGGTACTTTGATTCATGAAACTCTAGAAGATATCCATAAAATGGCTATTAGAGGGCAGGAATCTCAGATTACGAGAGCGAATATTCAATCGTGGTTGATGGAAAACTATCAGAACTTGGCAAATAGAGAGCGAATGTATCTTGGTGAGTCAACTTTAGGCGCAGCCCTTCAGCATGTAATGCGATATGTAGATAGAAAAGGCGGAGATTGGTCAGACATAAAAGAAACGGAAGTCGATATCTCATTAGTGAAAGGGCGTTATGTGCTTACTGGAAGCGTAGATTTAATAAAAGGCTCTGATGGAACCGTTGAATTGGTTGATTTTAAATCAGAGCGCAAACCCGATATGGAGCGAGATAAAGAGCGCATATTGCATCATAAAAGACAGCTAGAAATATACGCTCATCTGGTTGAGGAACGTTATGGTTATCAAGTGAGTAAGATGCATCTTTATTTCACTGGTGAGACCAATGGGTTGCCTAACATTTCATTTAACAAGGCTAGCGGGACAATTGATAAAACAGTTGCAGAATTTGACCGTATTGTTGATCGAATTGAAAACAAAGATTTTTCATTGAAAGCAAGACCAGATAAGACGTGTGTCGACTGTAGTGCTAGGGCCTATTGCGATAAAAAGAATTGGAAATTTTGCAATTAATAAAAATACATTTAAATTATATATTTGAGGCGAAAATGAAAATCGAAGAAACAAACAATATTGAAAATTACGAATTTGAACCGATTAAAGGATATCCAATGCTTAATTGGAAAGGTAAGCGTCCTTTTCGGAGCACACAATATTTTCCTGCACAACTAAAAGAAGTATATGGAAAAGAAGATGAAAATGGATGGATTAATAAAATTTTCTGGGGTGATAACCTTCAGGTCATGAGTCACCTTTTAAAAAAATATCGTGGAAAAGTAGATTTAATCTACATTGATCCTCCATTCGATTCAAAGGCTGATTATAAGAAGAAAATAAAACTTAAAGGGCAATCAGTAACAAGCGATTCAAGTTCATTCGAGGAGAAACAATACACAGATATTTGGTCGAATGACGAATATCTTCAGTTCATGTATGAAAGAATTCTGCTGATGAGAGAGTTGCTTTCCGAAAAAGGAAGTATATATATTCATTGCGACTGGCATAAAAGTCATCATATTAGGTTGATTATGGATGAGATTTTTGGAGAGTCTTTCTTTAGAAATGAAATTGTTTGGTCCTATTTTGGATTTAAAAGAGCGACTTCGAAAAAATTCCCTCAGAAACATGATGTCATCATTTCTTACACAAAATCAGATGATTACACTTGGAACACACAATTCAGGCCGCATTCAAAAGAGTATGTAGCTAGGTTCAAAACTGATGAAAATGGTCGTAAATACGTAAGCGCCGCTAAATCGGCCTACTTGCCTTCGTTGTATTGAGTCACTTTTTTTGCAATGGGCTCCAGCGGGACGTTCCATG
>NZ_BAAGVN010000300.1:0-12080 GCF_054780855.1 Pseudaeromonas pectinilytica | reverse complement strand
CCGAATATATGTTTGTGACTACTTTGTTAAAAATAGAGCAGCACTTGCTTGCACAGGGTCGGTGTCCATATAAGCTATTTAGGTATGCATTTTTCCAAGTCTTTCATCGCACTAGCATCTATTTTTAGGAGCGTGCAGCCTACGAGTTATGGTGTCATAAGCCCTGAGTCCTCCACCGTTCTCATGGTTGTGGCATGACCGGTTTTTATGGAGAGCATGGGTGTTGTTGATCGCGACACTCAATTCCCGGTCAGGAAAGGCAGACGGATATGAGTGATATGGTTTTAATCTCGACCTTGGCGGATGGCATGCTCAGTGCCGCGTTACTGGTGCTGTGGCTGGTGCAGCGAGAGGAACGTCATGCCCTGTATTGGGGGCTGGGGCAGTTGTCGTTGGGGATCCTGACGGTGATCTGGTATTGGCAGCAGCAGGGTGTGGTTGCTCCCTGGATCCCCTGGAGCCTGCGAGTCTCCCTGAGTCTGGGGTTGTTGTTTTATATTCAGGGAACTCTGTATGCCACCGGCCGCTGGATGTCATGGCGCACGGTACGCTGGAGCTTTGTTGCTCTGCTGGCATTCTTCGCCATCGGTGCCCAGCTCATTCCCGGTACCATCCAGCTGGTTGCGGTCTTGATGCTGGCCAGTTGTTTGCTCTGGGCCGGTTACCAATTGGCACGAGGCCCTGGCACCTACCGCGTGGTCGGTGCCATGCTGGCGATCCGCGGCCTCTTGAACCTGGCATTCGCGTTCCGGTTGCAAGACCCCGACATCTTGCCGGCACTGTATGGGGTGGCCTTTGCGGTAAAAACCGCCTCCATGCTGGGCCTGCTCTATGTCGTGCAACACGAGGCCCGGCAACGATTCCCGAATGCTATGCGCTTTTTGGCCGAAGGGATCTGGGTCCACGACCGTCAGGGACGGATCCTGTTTGCCAATCCGGCTTGTGCCTCCTTCTTCGGTTATGACTCGGTCGCCTGTTTCGAAAACCGGAGGGTACAAGACTTCATGCCGTTTATTACCCAGGAGGTTATGTCTCGCCACTACCTAAGGTTGAGTTCGCAGACGGAGCAATTTCCACTGCGCTTCGAACATATCTGCCGTAATCGCCATGGCCATACCATTTCATTCGAGGCGCTGGTTAGTCCTTACTGGCAAGGCGGGCAGCTGTTTTTCCTGTCGCAGTTGCGCAATATCGAAGAGCGCAAACGTCAGGAGCAGCTATTGCAGTTGGCCGCGAATGCGGACGATGTGACCGAGTTAGCCAGTCGCTATGCCCTCAACGAGCAGCTGCGGACCTTGTTGCACCATGATGCCGAGCCCGTGGCTTGCGCGCTGATTTTCATGGATCTCGATCACTTCAAACGTATCAATGACAGTCTGGGCCATATGCTGGGGGATCAGCTATTGCATGCGGTGGCCGAGCGCCTGCGACAACTGGTGACGCCCTCCATTTGTGTGGCCCGCTTTGGTGGCGATGAATTTGTTGTCATGTTGACGGATACCAGTGCCGAGCGGGCTCGCGAGGAAGGGCTGATGCTGGCTGGACAGATCCATGAGGCGTTCCGTCGTCCCTTCTCGTTAGGTGCCATGGAGGTTGTGGTCACCATCAGCACCGGGATGGCGGTTTACCCGACCCAGGCGCAGGATGCCGACATGCTGCTGCGCTACGCCGATAGTGCCATGTATGCCGCCAAGCGGGCGGGGCGAAACCAGCATTGCTTGTTCGATGCCTCGCTGGCTCATGCCGTGCAGGACAGCCTGAGCATCGATATGGCGCTGCGTCAGGCGCTGGACAGTAACGAGTTTTCACTGGTCTATCAGCCGATCATCGATGTCTGGAGTGGACAGTGGTGCAAGGTGGAGGCCCTGGTGCGCTGGCACAGCCCCAGTTTGGGATTTGTCTCTCCGGACCGCTTTATTCCGGTGGCCGAGGAGAGTGGTCTGATCGTGCCGCTGGGATTGTGGATCTTGCGGGAGGCCTGCCGTCAGCTCGGGGTCTGGCAGCGAGGGGCGGATGCCACGCTGGCGCAGGTCAGAATGAGTGTCAACGTGGCGGCTTGGCAGTTGGCGGATAGCAATTTTATCCGCGATGTGGAGCAAGCCTTGCAGGATGCCGGGATCGCCGCCTCCAGTCTGGAGCTGGAGCTGACCGAGCGGACCCTGATCGAAGAGGATCCGGTCATCAGTGCCTCACTCGAGGCATTGCGGCAGATGGGGGTCAAACTGGCGCTGGATGACTTCGGTACCGGCTACTCCTCGCTCAACTATCTAAGCCGCTTCCGGCTCGATACTCTGAAAATCGACCGCTCCTTTATCATCGAGCTGGAAACGAATCAGCGTTGCCGCGATTTGACGCGACATATCATCGGCATGGGTAGGACGTTGGGATTGGTGCTGGTGGCCGAAGGGGTGGAAACCCGAGCTCAGGCTGATCTGTTGACCCAATTTGGCTGTGAACAACTCCAGGGCTATCTCTTCTCTCGACCGCTGGCGGCAGCAGAGCTGGTACGGCAATTGGAGTTGAGTGACGGGTAAAGGGAGCGAATCCCTTTACCCGGATGACGGCAATTATTTGCGACGATTCTGTTTGGCCATGCGGCGCAGCAGGGCATCGGCGACATCCGCCGGATCTTCAATCACCCCAATGGCTTCCGGCAATGGGAACACGGCCACCGCCAGTCCATCCTCTTCCATACCCTTGACCCAACGATCCAGCCAGGTCTTGAGGGGCACTGCATAGGGTTCACACTTGGACCACTCTTCCGCCGCCCAGGCTTGGGCATAATCCGGATGCGACCATACTGGGATGCAATCTTCCTCGTCGGCAGTCAGCAGCATGCAGCCCTGTTCATCCTTAAGGATCCACAACTCGCCTTGGGCGACAACCTGCTGGATGAAATGGTCATAGCGTTGGTCGGCATCCAGTGCCACCGTGCTCTGATACTGTTCCTGGGTTAACGGGTCACTCATAGGGGCCTCGCAGCAGTATGGAATGAAAAAAAGAGAGGGTTATGCCGTAATGCCTGTCAGTTAAACGGTTCGGGAGAGACAGCCTCTCTCGCCAACTCGCCGTAAACCCTTCCGTGGGGGCTCGATGGCGGCATCCCTGCCGCCAACGGTTGGCTCAAAAGGCTATCTCTTCTTCGCTAACGGACTGGCATTAGGGTTATGCCGGATCCTGGTCGAGCTGGTCGAGCTTTTCCACCAAGGTTTCTGCCAGTTCGCTGGCGTCTTCGACGATGCCGGTTTCATCGGGCAAGGGGAAGACTGCCACGGCAATATTATCCTGTTCCAGTCCTTCGGCCCAGCGCTCCAGAAACACCTCCAGGGTGATGGATTGCAGTTCATAACTGGCCAGCTCATCCTTGATCCAGGCTTGAGCATACTCCGGATGGGGCCACAGCGGCAGGCAGACGTCGCCTTCACTCTCCAGCAGCAAGAGCCCCTTGTCACCCTTCAGCACCCAGAGCAATTGGTGCTGCGCCACCTTGGCAATGAAGTGGTCATAGCGATAATCCGCATTGAGTTGCAAGGCAGCGTTGCGTTCGGTGTCGCTCAGTTCGTAGCTCATAAAGGCCCCATGGGTCGGCTGAATGAAAGGCGCCTCGGTACGGTCTGGCGCGAATGGCGGACATGATCCCATCTTGTGCCGCGCTTGTCCAAGGGATGCGTTTTTGCTTCGACACTTTTCAACCGGGAAACCATGGCTGCCGCCGAGCGACGACAGCCATGGTGCGGTCAAACCGTTAGATGGCGGAAGCCTCGGTCAAGTCGATGACCTGTGGGTTGGCGACCGCCGGATCGACGCTGATCCCCAGCTGGCTGCTGCCGATCGTTGGGATGAAGTCGCTGCTACCGCTGTCGAGCACCTCGTCTTCGCCGGCGTTGCAGACCAGTTGCAGGTCATAACGCCCAGCGCTGACGTAATCCAGGCGAGAACTGGCCGGAGTGGTGTCGGTGGCGGCTTGCAACAGACTGGTCAGCACTGGGCCACCGCTGGTGACCTCGCTGTTGAGCCCCAGGTAGGCTAGATCACTGCCGTCCCGGGCGGGATAGAGATAGACCCCGGCGTGGTCGAGGTTACCATCGCACAGGCTGGCGCTGACTTGGCCCTGCAGCGTGGTCAGAGTCGCGACCTCCAGCAGGCTGACGCCATTGGGTTTGAGCTTGTAGTAGTTGCCGTGGCCGGGTAACACCATGGCGTGACGCAGATTGAACTCCAACTGGAAGCTGGCAACTCCATCGGCTGGGGCATTGAAGCCGTGCAGTTTCAGCTCACTACTGGGGACTTCCAGCGGTAGGGTGTTGCCTGCATCGTCCAGCACATAGGAGCTGGGATGGGAGGCCGGGCCATCCAGCGTCTCGCTGCGACCATCTTCCACTTGCAGTCGCAACTGCTGGTAATCCCCGGCGGTGATGCTCTGGTTACTCAACAGGGCGAAGCTGTCACCGCTTTGATAGTGCAGTAGATCCAGATAGAGAAAACGCGGGTTGCCATCGCCGTCGGTGGGGATGTTGTAACCGGTGGGCAAGCAGCCATCATCCTTGTCTGTGGGCAGCAGGTCGAGGGGCGACCAACTGGCCAGTGCGCTGTCATTGCTATCGTTCAGTTGAAGTCCGGCGATGGCGATGCAGACTTTCTGCGCACCATCGACCGGAGCATCTGAAATTTGTAACGAGAAACTGCTGCTGCCATCCTGGCTACTGTCGCTGCCACCACAGGCGGCCAGCAGGGACAGTAGGGCAGCACAGGCTAGTTGTTGCTGAGCCATGATCGTTCTCCGTAATGAGTCGGCTAGTTAAGTCTAGCCGACTCCGGAGATTAATCGTGGTGACTCACGACCGGACGAGCGGGATCGCCGCCCCATTCGCTCCACGAGCCGTCATACACCGTCAGATCCTGATAACCGGCCAGCTCGGCGCCGAGGGCCAGAATGCAGGCGGTGACACCGGAGCCACAACTGAAGATGGGGGCTTGCTGCTCGCCCAATACAGGAGCGAATTCGGCCTGCAAGTCGGCGACCGGCTTCATCTTGCCACCCTGCTGCAATTGGCCAAACGGCAGGTTCAAGGCTCCGGGCATGTGCCCGGCTCGTAATCCGGCGCGCGGCTCGGGCTCTAAACCGGTGAAGCGGGCGGCACTTCGTGCATCCAGTACCGGCCGACGGCCACTGCTCAATTCGGCGGCCACGGTATCGGCATCGCAGAACAGCCCGGGCTGCAGCCGGGCAACAAAATCACCGCCTGCACCGGCGTAGGCCGTTTCCGGCTCCACGCTCAGACCCGCCGCTTGCCAGGCGGGCAAGCCGCCATCCAGCACTGCGACCCGGGTATGGCCCATGGCGCGGAACATCCACCAGGCGCGGGGTGCCGAGAAGATGCCGAGCCGGTCATAGACCACGATGAGGCTGCTGGCCTGGATGCCCAATGCCTGTACCTCGCGGCTGAACAGCTCGGGGCTGGGCAGCATATGAGGCAGGTCGGTATCGGGGGCGCAGATTTTTTTGTCGAAATCGAAGCGGCGGGCTCCCGGGATCTGCACCACAGGCGCGGTACTGGCCGGTGCCGAAGGCGGTTGCATATGGGCGTCCAGCACCACCAGATCCGGGTGGCCGAGGTGCGCGGCCAGCCATTCCACAGCGACCAGCGGAGTTGGCAATATCACATCCGTCATCAGAGACTCCTTGTCATGGGGTTGCGGTTCAATGGCCACGTTCCAGCAGCGGCTTGAGGAAACGGGCGGTGTGGGAGGCTTCGCACTGGGCGATATCCTCGGGGGTGCCGGTGACCAGGATCTGGCCGCCACCGGAGCCGCCCTCCGGCCCCAGATCCACCACCCAGTCGGCGGTTTTCACCACATCCAGATTGTGCTCGATGATGACGATGGTGTTGCCGTTATCCCGCAGCTGGTGCAGTACTTTCAGCAGTTGCTGGATGTCGTGGAAGTGCAGGCCCGTGGTCGGTTCATCCAGAATATAGAGCGTCTGGCCGGTGTCGCGGCGGGAGAGCTCGCGGGAGAGTTTGACCCGTTGCGCCTCGCCGCCGGAGAGGGTGGTCGCCGACTGGCCCAGCGTAATGTAGGAGAGGCCGACATCGATCAGCGTCTGCAGCTTGCGTGCCAGCGCCGGTACGGCATCGAAGAAGGCGCGGGCCTCTTCGACCGTCATCTCCAGCACCTCGTGGATGCTCTTGCCCTTGTATTTCACCTCCAGCGTCTCGCGGTTATAGCGCTTGCCCTGGCAGACATCGCAAGGCACATAGACATCGGGCAGGAAGTGCATCTCGACCTTGATCACGCCGTCGCCCTGACAGGCCTCGCAGCGGCCGCCCTTGACGTTGAAGGAGAAGCGGCCCGGCTGGTAGCCCCGGGAGCGAGCCTCCTGAGTGCCGGAAAACAGCTCGCGGATCGGCGTAAACAGCCCTGTGTAGGTGGCCGGGTTGGAGCGCGGCGTCCGGCCGATGGGGCTCTGGTCGATATCCACCACCTTGTCCAGATGCTCCAGCCCCTCGATATCCAGATAGGGTGCGGGGTGCTCGACCGTGGCTCCGTTGAGCTCGCGATGGGCGATGCGGAACAGGGTGTCATTGATTAGGGTCGACTTGCCGGAGCCGGAAACCCCGGTGACACAGCTCATGACGCCAATCGGCAGTGACAGATTGACCTTTTTCAGGTTATTGCCGCTGGCGCCGGTGAGTTTGAGCCATTTGCCGGTCAGCGGTGTGCGCTGGGCTGGAATGGCGATCTGCTTGCGGCCGGAGAGGTAGTCGCCGGTCAGCGAGTTCTCGTTGGCCATGATGTCGCTGGGAGTGCCCTGCGCGACTATGTGACCGCCGTGCACCCCGGCTCCCGGGCCTATATCCAGCACATGGTCGGCCATGCGGATGGCATCTTCGTCGTGCTCGACGACGATGACGGTGTTACCCAGATCCCGCAGGTGGAACAGGGTCTTGAGCAGTCGTTCGTTGTCGCGCTGGTGCAAACCGATACTCGGCTCATCCAGCACATACATGACGCCGACCAGACCGGCGCCAATCTGGCTGGCCAGCCGGATACGCTGGGCCTCGCCGCCGGAGAGGGTTTCCGCCGAACGGGAGAGGGAGAGATAGTTCAGCCCCACGTTGACCAGGAAGCCCAGGCGTTCGTTGATTTCCTTGAGAATTTTCTCGGCGATCTGCGCCTTCTGGCCGGTGAGGGCCAACTGCTGGAAGAAGCTCAGGGCATCGGCAATCGACTTCTCGGCAATCGCCGGCAGATTAGTGCCCTCGATAAAGACGTTGCGCGCCTCCTGTTTCAGGCGGCTGCCCTTGCAGCTGGGGCAGGGCTGGTTGGCGATGTACTTGGCCAGCTCTTCGCGTACGCTGTTGGATTCGGTCTCCTTGTAGCGGCGCTCCATATTCGGGATCACCCCCTCGAAGGGATGACGCCGCACCACCACATCGCCACGGTCGTTCATGTAGCGGAATTCGATATCGGTCTGACCGGTGCCATACAGGATGGCGCGCTGCTGATCCTTGGTCAGCTCGGCGAAGGGCGCTTCCAGATCGAAGCCATAATGGTCGCCCACCGCCTTGAGCATCTGGAAGTAATAGAAGCTGCGCTTGTCCCAACCCCGGATCGCGCCGCCGGAGAGTGACAGCTCGCTGTTGCCGACCACCTTCTGCGGATCGAAATATTGCTGTACCCCCAGACCATCACAGGTCGGGCAGGCCCCGGCCGGATTGTTAAACGAGAAGATGCGCGGCTCCAGTTCGCTGATGGAGTAGCCGCACTCGGGGCAGGCGAAGTTGGCGGAGAACACCATGGGGCTGGCAGTGTCGTTGTCCATCTCCATCACCGAGACCAAGCCGCCGGAGAGGGTCAGCGCCGTCTCGAAGGATTCGGCCAGACGCAATTGCAGGTCATCCCGCACCTTGAAGCGATCCACCACCACTTCGATGGTGTGCTTCTTGTGCAGCTCCAGGGGCGGCGGATCCGACAGGTCACATACCTCACCATCGATGCGGGCGCGGATATAACCCTGGGCGGCCAGGTTTTCCAACAGCTGCTTGTGCTCGCCCTTGCGGTTGCGCACCACAGGCGCCAGCATCATCATCTTCTGCCCTTCGGGCAGGGCCAGCACCTGATCCACCATCTGGCTGACGGTCTGGGCCGCCAGCGGAATATCGTGCTCCGGACAGCGTGGCTCACCGACCCGGGCGAATAACAGCCGCAGGTAATCGTAGATTTCGGTGATGGTGCCCACGGTCGAACGCGGGTTATGGGAGGTGGATTTCTGCTCGATGGAGATGGCGGGAGACAAGCCCTCGATGTGGTCGACATCGGGCTTTTCCATCAAGGAGAGGAACTGGCGCGCGTAGGCGGAGAGTGATTCCACGTAGCGGCGTTGGCCTTCGGCATACAGGGTGTCGAACGCCAGAGAAGATTTGCCGGAGCCGGAGAGGCCGGTGACGACAATCAGCCGATCGCGAGGCAGCGTCAGGCTGATGTTCTTCAGGTTGTGGGTGCGAGCACCGCGAACTTCGATCTTGTCCATGGCTGACCTGATAGTAAAACAAGCAATAAACGCCAGTATGGCACAGCAGACACTGGATGAATAGACAGTTATCGGGCTATTATCCACGAGGCCGATGACCGGAAATCGTGTCGGCTGATGAAGGCAGTAAGTGTGTCGTCAGTCGTCAATCCACGATTGGCCGGATGCGAAATCAGGGGCAGGCTGGTAAGATGCGTGCCTATTATCTGGAACGCCAGGTTCAACCTGGCCATCAATGAATGCGGAGTGAAACTATGGCCAGTCGCGGCGTCAATAAAGTCATCCTGATCGGTAATCTGGGCCAGGACCCGGAAGTGCGCTATATGCCGAACGGCAAGGCGGTGGCCAATATCACGGTTGCCACCTCCGAATCCTGGAAGGATCAACAAGGCCAGCTGCAAGAGCGTACCGAATGGCACCGCTGCGCCATGTATGCCCGTCTGGCAGAGATTGCCGGTGAATACCTGAAGAAGGGCTCCAAGGTCTATCTGGAAGGTCGCCTGCAGACCCGCGAATGGCAGGATCAGCAAGGCCAGAAGCGCTACACCACCGAAATCATCGTCAACGAGATGCAGATGCTCGATGGCCGCAATGCCGGCGGTGGTGCCAGCATGGGCGCACCAAGCCAGCCACAGGGCCAGCAAGGCAACTGGGGTCGTCCGCAGCAACAGCCTGCCGCTCCAGCTCCGCAAGGTGGTTACGCTCCGCAAGCCGCACCGGCCATGCCAGCGGCTGCCCCTCAAGGCGGTTACCAGCCCCAGAACAACTTCAACCAGGCCCCGGCCCAGCCGATGTACAACGAGCCGCCGATGGACTTCGACGACGATATTCCGTTCTGAAGACGAACCCCTCAAATGCCAGAAGCCTCTGAATCTCAGAGGCTTCTTTGTTTTACGGCTCTGGTTCGCGAGATATCAGCCGTGAAAGGCGGGCATCAGCGCCTTGTTCTGCTCGATGACCTCATCCAGCACCTGTTCGAGTACGGTACCGCTGGTGATCAGCGGGTTTAGCACCAGAGCGCGCCAGGCGGTGTGGCGGTTGCCGGTGATGGCGGCTTCTATGGTCAACTGCTCGAAGCTCTTCATCAGTTGCAGCAGTCGCAAGGTGTCATCCGGGAAGGGGGCCACGTTGAGCGGCAGCGGGCCGGAGCGGGTGATCAGCGAACTGACTTCGACAGCACACTCATCGGGTAGACCGCTGATGGCACCATTGTTGCGGGTGTTGACGTGCATGATGATCCGTTTGTCGTTGTGAATGGCACTCATCAGCTCGCAGGCCGCTTCGGAGTAGTACTGACCACCGCGTCCCTCCAGTTGCTTGGGTTTCTCGGCCAGCTCCGGATTGCGGTAGATGTCGAACAGCTGATGCTCCAGTGCTTTGACCACTTCGCCCCGCGTGCCTTCGCCCTGGGCCTCGCCCAGTTCCTGTTTCAGGATGTCGTCACTCATGTAGTAGTAGCGCAGGTAGGCGCAGGGGATCATGCCCAGCCCCTTGAGCAGATGCTCGGGCCAACGGAAGGGCGGTATGTTGCGTGGCACCAGCGGATCGGCACCCTGGCTGAGTCGTGCGATCACCTCGGCGAGACGATCCTGACCGTGATGCAGGATCTGGCGGATGAAGATGAAGTGGTTGAGTCCCGCCACCTGCATGATGAATTCGGACTCCTGCTGGCACTCCAGCAGTTGGGCCACCCCTTTTTGCATGATGACGGGGACGTTGCACAGCCCGACCGCCTTGATTTTGCTGTGGCGCAGTACCGCCTCGGTCACCATGCCGGAGGGATTGGTGAAGTTCAGCAACCAGGCATCGGGGCAGAGGCGCTCCATGTCGGCGGCGATGGCCAGCGCGATGGGGATGGTGCGACAGGCATTGGCAAAACCGCCGAGACCGTTGGTCTCCTGGCCGATCAGGCCATATTTCAGCGAGATACGCTCATCGCGGATCCGGGCCTCCAGGCAACCGGCGCGGAACTGCGAACAGACGTAGTCGGCTCCTGCCAGGGCTTGCTCGCGATCCAGCGTCTCTTCGACGCGGGCCGAGATCCCGGCCTTGGCCAGCATGCGGCGGGTCAGGTTGGCGATGATCTGCATCTTCTCGCGCCCCTCCTCGATATCGACCAGCCACAGCTCGCGCAACGGTAGCTCGTGTTGCCGCTTGATAAGCCCCTCGATCAGCTCGGGTGTGTAACTGGATCCCGCGCCGATAACCACGATCTTGAGTCCTGACATTTTTTCACCTCAATCTTGAATTGCGAACATGGTTAATTAAGGCGCAACGGGTGCGGGGCGACAAACGAAAAAAAAGCCGCGATGGATTAATTCAATTAATGCATCATGGCCTTACGGCTCCCTCTTGCCGCTCATTGAGGAGAAACCCATGCTGGTACAACAAAATCGGCTGGCCTTGCTGCATACCTTCGAGGTCACGGCGAGCCATCTGAGTTTTACCCGCGCCGCCGAAGATCTGCACCTGACCCAGGGCGCGGTGAGTCATCGCATTCGCCATCTGGAAGAGCTGCTCGGCTTTCGTCTGTTCATCCGGATGACGCGCAAACTGGCGTTGACCCAGGAGGGGGAGCGTCTGCTGGCGACCCTGAGCCGCTCCTTGCGCCAGATCAGCGACGAGATCGAGGATATCCGCGAGCAGGATCTGCGGGGTCTGCTGCATATCGGTATCGCGCCGACGTTGGCGCAACTCTGGCTGATGCCGCGGTTAGCTGATTTTCAGCGCAGTTGGCCGAGCCTCAATCTGAAGCTGAAGGTGCGAGCCGGGATGGTCGACTTCCATGAAGAGCAAGTGGATCTGGCCATCTACTATGGCAATGGTCGTTACGCCGACCTCTATCAGGAGCGGTTGATGCCCGAACGCTTACTGCCCGTCTGCTCCCCGGAATATGCGCGGCAACTGGGCTGTGAGGGGAGGCCGGAGCGGCTGGCCGAAGCCGTTTTTATCCACGCCTCGGAATCGACTGATGTGCAGGAGGCGGTGGGCGAATGGCGGCACTGGTGCCGCGAACTGGGCGTCGACTTGCCACTGGAGGAGCGCACCTTCAGCGTCAACCACTATGGACTGGCCCTGATGGCGGCCGAGTCTGGCATGGGGATCGCCATGGGGCGCGAGACGTTGGTGCGCCCGCTGCTGGCCGCCGGGACTCTGGTCTCCCCCTGTCCGCTGCCGATTGCCTCGGAGCGGGGGTACGATCTCATCTGTCCGCACGAGAATCGTGATCGTCTGCGGTTTCAGGCTTTCACCAACTGGCTGCATGAACAGCTCGCCGTCGAGACCATCCTGAGGTAATGGTGCTGCTGCTATTAAATAGCCAATCCTAATGATGCTCCATCGACAAGGAAGCACACGCTGACACGCCGTAAACCCCTCCATGGGGCTCCACCGCGCCATCCCTGGCGCTGAGGGTCAGCTTAGCGCCATCCAGTCGATGTAGTGAGTGATCTACTATTCGGAATTAATGAAATGGACACCTCCCCATAACGGTTTCATTGAACCATGCTGTCAGTGCAGACCAACAGCAAAAATGAAGAGGTGCCCT
>NZ_BAAGVN010000299.1:0-11190 GCF_054780855.1 Pseudaeromonas pectinilytica | reverse complement strand
GGCTCATGAAGCCGAATATATGTTTGTGACTACTTTGTTAAAAATAGAGCAGCACTTGCTTGCACAGGGTCGGTGTCCATATAGCTATTTAGGTTATCACACATACCCTGTCAATCTGGAAGATCCCAATTGTGTGACCAATGCTTTCTCGGCGCCCAGCGGCACGTGGTACTGAGCTACCCTCATCGTCTCTGCCGAGTTGGCCGATGATGTACGTCCGTAGCGAATGATCAGGGCGGTCTGGCCTCCAATTGGTTCAACGGCAAAGCTGGGGCGTCCGACCTCCTTCATTCCGTACTTCGCCATCCCCGCCCACATCGTTGGGGACTCCTCGCGCCAGACATCCGCCAAATCTTTCAATACCTGTTGCTTATTGGCCTGAACTTCCTGCCTAACGTCCGCTTGAGTAAGTGGCGGCTCCATTGGAATGAACGACACCCGGACAAACACCCGTGAGGGTGCTGGATAGGACTGCACCGAAAGCGACGCCACGTGATCAATGGCAACTCCGGTGACTTTCTCCGCAAACTCCTTTACACGCCTGCGCTGTTCCGCATCACTGATCGTCCAGTCGCTTGGCACTTCAATCTGAACTCGTCCCTTGACGTTGAGCTTGGTATAGCCCGGAGTCTGTGCGGCGACCGGCAAGGCGACCGCAGCCAACAAGCAGAAACACAGGGCGGAGAATATTGTTCTTGCTTTGTTCATCATCAGTTCTCGGTTAGGAGGCTGTTCAGCAACTCCTGCTGGATAGCTTGCAGTTGGCCCCGGCTCTGTGGCGAACCGGTTCCTTCATAAACATTGATCGAGAGCGGCAGGGAGTTCAGGAGCGTGATTGCGCTGATTCCCGAAATTGGGCGGCTGCTTTCCCCGACGCTCATGTTCATCCGCATGGAAAAATAGACCGCGTTCCCGTCCCGCCCAATCGGTTCAAACTTCATGTCTGTTAGCGCGACGTCGCTATTCTCGAACGACGCTTTCAGCCGTCGATTGAGCTCGGCAGAATTCACCCGAGGAGTCGACTTGGAAAGGCCGGAAAGGAATGCCTCTCGCGGCATCTCGATTCGCTGGAAATTCCCCTTCGGGCCGATAAGTTGGATTTGCAGCCAGTGATCCAGCATTTCCCTTCACCCCATCCTGTAGTCCTCCAGCTCGGAACAAAGGACTGCTGCATGCACGAGGCGCGAACCTTCTGCGAGGGAACGCTTTGCCAAGTCCATGAGCTGGACTTCGCGCGCCGACTCACCCGGCGTGCAATAGCCACGCGGATTCGAGAACAGGACATGCTGACCAAGCACGTTCACCGACTCCGTAGCCACGCGTTGCTGGATAACTGTCTCTTGGGCAATCGGCCGACTCTGCGTGACTGGCGAAACCGTTGGCGGTGAATAGGTGGGGGTCGCAGTGACGGGGGTTTGAGCAACTGGTGCCGTCGCCGAGCGGGTGGGCTCGTTCTTGGTCGAGTTAACAAAGACAATGAGCAGAAGCCCGATGCCCAAGCCGATACCGACCATCCATTTGCCGGTGGCCACGTCTGATGAGCCGTCGCTCTTTGATTTGGACGGCGGCGGAACAATTGAGGCAGACGGAGCTTCCTCGGCCTGTCTGGGCGGCGATTCGGGAACCGGAGCGGGGTTGGGCGGCGGAGTTACTTGCGGCGTAGGCTGGCCGGCTGGACTGCCCTCGTCGACATCCGAAACAAGTGTCGAAAGGCCTGAGAAGCCTTTGGCGTTTCCATTTTGTTTGTCGTCAGCAGCCACGGCTCTTCATCTCCTCTTCAAAGCCGCAGCTTCGTATAGACGCCTTCGACCATACAGTCGTCTCCGTCTTCGAAGCGAAGTTGTCCGAAACCGGACGCCGACATTGTCAGGTAGGCTTCTTCGCCAAGCGCAAGGGAGAGACAGGTCGATGTCTTGATGTACGAATCTGTTCCGAGGGCCTCGTACCAATCATCATCTTCACGACTGACCGTCACCACGTACTTACCAGGCTTCTGCTTCGACAGGCCAAAAACCGCCTTCACATCGCACTTATCCTTGCTGTCGAAGAAGATCAGCTCTCCGCCGTAGCCGGACGCCTTGAAAATGGCCTCTTCAGAGTAGGCATAGACGTAGCAGTAGCGCGTCTGGATGATGATGTCTTTGCCGTCGATCTTGTAAACGTTGCTGCCCTTGCGGGTCAGGCTCACCTCATAGTTTTCAGCCAGAACTGGCCCGGTCTGAAGGGTCATCAATGCGGCAAGCGTGGCAAGCAGGTTCCTCTTCATTACCACCGCCTATTGGGTCTGGAAGCTCGACAAGCGGCTTTTCACGAGGTCTAGCTTAGCCTTATGGGCCAGTGGCCTGTTGAAAACACGATTCTGGATTTGGTCGGACACCTTGCTGATGGCGATGTACGCCATGCTCAAGCCAGACTCCCTCTCTGAGGTCTTCTTCTCGACGAAATCGTATGGGAAGGTCTCGCAGAACTTGTGGAAGCCGGAGAACTGCGCGACATCCTTCGTGAATCGGAAGCCGTCTGGGGTGAGGCGCGAGCGCCGGGGATGGTAGAGGTCAACGAAGAAGATGAACCATCCGCTTCCATCGAATGTCACGGCCTCGAACACGTCCACTTTATCGATGGCCCCGAGGCGATGAAACAGGATGCGCTGCCCCGACTGCGTTTCGAGTCTGGACAGATATGCCAGTTGACCGATCGGCCCGTTAACCGGGATGGGGTTCGTCTCAGTAAAGCCAAATTGGCCAGAGCTGATCGGGTCCTTGTCGTAGGCAGGCGCAGATTCCAGCATCGCCTTCATCATTGGATGAACGAGCTCTAACTGGAACTTTTCATCATCGAGGATGCGATGGATGTGTGCAAGCGCCTCACGCAACGCCTTGTCTTCTTTGTTGCCCCCGAAGAGGTTTGATAAAAATCCCATATAAGCTGCCCCCAATTACGTCATTGCAGCAATTCGCTCAGTCTGCGCAGCCCAGGCTTCTTGAAAGCCATGCGAATGAGCTGCTCCAGAATGTGCGTGTTTGCGACGTGAATGTAGGAAATGCCGACATTGGTTTTCTTGTCGTCTTTGAACCCGATGCAGAACGATCCATCAGCATTCCATATATGCACCTGCCCCCACGTGCACCGCACCCTTTCATTAGCACCCAGAAATTTGTGCTTCACCAAAGTGATGCCATCGTCGTGAAGAAGTGCATCGCCGAAGTACAAGTCCCGCCCATCCTTCAGTGCTTCCAGCATCTCACCCAACAGGCGGATGCACACGGCTCGCCAGAGCTTGTCGATGAACTTGCTGTAAATGTCCTCTTTCTTAAGCTCAACAACAGCCTCGGAGCGTTTGTCTCCGAAGGCAATGGTGTAGGTCGTCCCCGTCGGCACGCCGTTGACGGAGTGGCGCACACCACCCCAGCGAACCCGAGTGATCGAGTCCAGAGAAAAATGCTGTCCTTTCCACGAGATTCCATCAGGCGAAATGCTCAGTGTGTCCTTGAACATCACACCAATTTCAGCGCGGTAGGTGATCTCACGCGCCCATTCGTCTCTGCGTGCTACCGCCTGCTTCCGCTCATGGAAGATATCAGCAAGCGCAAGCGCATCCTGCTCAACGCGCTCGGACACTTCAGGTAGCTCGGCAAACAGCTCTTGAAGCAGACCAGTCAGCCGTTGGGACTGCGTCAACATGTCATGTGTGTTGAACAGGTCGATGGCGAGGCTACGAATCTCGTAGGCCAAGTCTCGGCTTGCTTCGTGGTCGATGCCGCGCGCCTTCGAACTCAGTTGAATGGGCTGGGCGATCTTGTCCCAATTACGTGCAACCGCATCGAGCTTGTCCACATACGGCTTGACGGCAGCTTCACCCGAGTTCGCCGAGTCACGGGCGGCTTTGATCAGCTTGTGGACGTTCTCAGCTTCCTTCTGCAGGAAGCCTTGGGTTTCCACTTCGTAGCTGTCGACGAGGTCATCGATCAGTTCGGGCGCGTGATCCTCGCCGCCCAACGTAACCCCCTCCACTGTGTCCGTCATTACCTGGACGAGCGTCGTCGATGGCAGCCTGTCGAGGGCGTCCTTGATGGCGCTGCGGTAGTACCGTTTACGTTCCGCCAGTTCGGCTTCGATTTGGTCGAGTGCTCGGGCCTCCGGGAAGCCGGAGACAGCACGGTCTTCATTGATGTCGCGCAGGACATCTTCGGGATCGATCACATCCACGAGGTAAGCAACCTCCTGAATGAAACGTGCCAGGTCTTCCGCATCGTGTTCGCCATCCACCGCCTCGAAGGCGGCGGCGAGCAAATTCAAGTGTGCAAGCGTGGGCAGGCCAGACTCCTCCCTGACCGCCATAGGATCATGGAGCAGGTTTTCAACGAGCTGGGATGCCTTTCGCGGAGAAACGCCGGGAAGCCATGCGATCTCCGCGCTCAACCTGGTGCGTGGATTCGTTAGATCAGAGCGTGCCTTCTGACAGACATCGTGGTCCAGCTCCAGTGACTTCTCTTCTGCCAACTCAACGATTCGCCTGCGGTCGTCGCGAGTGGTCACATTGAGAATCGCGAAGGGCGTCTGATGGAGCGCGGTTGTCTTCAGTGTGCGTTGAGCTCGGGCTCGCGGAGATGGGGTATTCCGGGCCGATTGCACAGGAGGCATAGCGGTTGGGCGGGAGGACGCCGCTGTTGGCACTGGCGCCGCCGAGGCGCTTGATGCTGGTTGAGCGCCGAGCATCGCCATGAGCTGCGGGTCCTTCAAGGCTTCTTGCGCCTGAGCCAATGCATCAGACGGCACGGAAAGCTTCAAATGAATGCGAAGCTCGTGGCTGTAATGTGCCAGCTGCGTTTTCGACGAGATGTGATCAGTAAGCACGAGTGACAAAGCCAGCTCGCTATTTGATCGAGGAGTGGTTCCGCATGCAGCGCAGGCAAGTAAAGCGCCTGACTTGTCTGAACCACACTTGAAGCAGATTGCTGATGACATTTACCCAATACCCCCACACAACTTTCGATGTTTGGCAATCATAATCTGCTCCTCGCTCGCCGTTCGGCTTCTGCGACTCTTGCCGCCTCTTCGGCGTTTAACAACGAATGCTTGCACAAGGATGGATAGTCGCCAGATATGCAGGTCTGGAAATTTGCACGTCGCTCGGCTGCTGCTACTTGGGCAGCCTCATTCGTCGTCAGTAAATTGTGCTTACAAAGCGATGGGTAATCGCCAGATATGCAAGTCTGAAAGTTCGCGCGTCGCTCAGCTGCTGCAACTTGAGTGGCCTCACTCGACGTGAGCAAATGGTGCTTACAAAGCGATGGGTAATCGCCAGATATGCAAGTCTGAAAGTTCGCGCGTCGCTCGGCTGCTGCGACTTGAGTAGCCTCACTCGGCGTGAGCAAATTGTGCTTGCAAAGCGATGGATAATCGCCAGAAATGCAGGTTCGGAAGTTCTCTGCATCCCTGGTCGGCGAGGAGGACTGAGTACTCTGTGAAGGTAATGCAGATGGTGCGGGAAGGGCTACGTTCGGGAACGATGACTCGCTACGATTAGGTCTGGATCTGTTGCTTGTTGCAGTTGACGTTGCGGCAGAATTTAGTTTGGCAAGCAAGTCGACACTAGCGCGACCGTCCGAGCTAAGACCGCTATCCCGCTGAAATGCCACGATCGCGGAACGTGTCTTAGTCCCCATGAGACCGTCAGCACTACCTGCGTCATACCCAAGTTCATTAAGCTTCCGTTGCATAGCTTGTATGGTCCCATCCGGAGCAGGACGCGCTGGTGCTGCTGCTGGTGCTGGTGCTGGTGCTGGTGCTGGTGCAGACAGGGAGCCCGTGGATGGATTGCGAGCGAATCGGCTCCGACCTTCTGCCTGAAGTTGGCTCCGGTACGGCTCAACGTCTCGGCGCGCGCTCTCCAGTGCACCGCTTCTGTAGCGGAAACTGCCGCAGCGACTGTTGTAGTCAGCCACCATCGCGTTGAACCGATCGACATCGGAGTCGCTGTAGTTGTTGAGGGCGGCCTTCGCGCCCTCCATGCGGATGTCTTCCGCCAGGCAATACTGAATCTGAGCCGTTGAAAATACCAAGTCCTGGCCAACTGGCGGCTTTGACTCTTGTGGCACGGAGGGGGCTTGCGGTTGAGCAGGCGGCGAATAGCTCGGCGCTGCACTCTGCGCGGGCGGTGAGTAGGCTGGAGTCGGTGAACTCGTGGGCTTGTTGGACTGGCCGATGAGCCAAAGCAGGCCAACGACGGCAGCTATGCCCAGCAACCACTTGCCCCCAGACGATCCTGACGACGGTTGCGGAGGCTCTTGATACGTCTGACGCTGAGTCGGCTGCTGCGGTTGCGGTTGAGCAGTCTGCGCGGCTGGGCGTCCGGTGGACGTCGTAGAGCCGGCGGATTCCGTCTTAGGCGCTGGGGGAGGCGGTGTTGTGTCCACGTCGGACACGAGCGAGGAAAGGCCAGCGAAGCCTTTGCCTTCATTTTTCTTGTTGTTTTCTTCCTCCGCTGCCACCAGTATCTCCCTTAGATAAATCCTATGCTCCGCTTTTCGCTGCCTTCACGTTCCCGTGCAGGTGTCGTGCGCAAAGCTGCCAGCAGGCTGGCCTGCTCCAGCCTGTCCTTGCCCGAGCGTGCTGCGAGCCTTGCACCTTCCCTCACAACGAAAGCAACGTCGGACAACGGTCGTCCCGCGAGTTCTTGCGCCAGCGGCTTGGAGTCCACATCCGACTCCTTTGGCAAAGCAAACAACAGCTTGTCCAGGAGCAACTGCACCTCGATCTCGCTTGCAAAGTCCACCTTGATGACGTGATCGAAGCGTCCCCGGCGCTGGATGGCGGGGTCGATCATGTCGATCCGATTCGTCATGGCGATGATCAGCACGTCGTTCTTCACTGCCTCAGGAATGCGGCGCAGGAACTCGGCCACTTCCTCGACACGGTGATGGCCCGCTCCAATTTCGCGGTCAGCAAGAAACGCCTCCATCTCGTCAATCACGAGAACTGATGGCGCGTTTTCCATCGCTTTATCGAATACCTGTGCGACCTTCTTGCTGGTCTCGTGGATGTACGGGCTGGCCACGCTGGATGCGTCGATCTGGAAGCTTGGCCACCCGAGGAAATCAACCAGTCGTTCGACTGCGAAGGTCTTGCCGGTACCTGGAGGGCCGTACAGGATCACGGCTGATGGGAATTCAATACCGAGCGCCTTGTAGCGGTCGCGGTGCAGAATAATGTCAACGATGTGCTCGTTGAAGAAGGTCGCCAGTTCGGGACGTCCGGCGAGTTCGAAGACCTTGTTTGGCTCCGGCTCGGCGCGTTCGACTTTCTCCACCTTCTCGACGGGAGCAACTTCCGTCTTTTCGGCAGGAGCCGCTGGCTTGCGCTCCAGCGGCATGATTTCCGCGACGTCGAAGCCCGCTGCCTGCACGACATCCTTCAGGTGGCTCGCGCCCAGCCAGCTCATGGTCTGGCGGAGACGGCGGAAGGAAGTGGCCGGAATGCTGGTGCCGCCCGTCAGCCAGTAGCCGAGCACGACATCATCGCCAGTTCTGGAGCTGATGCTGTAGGTTGGCAGCAGCCGCGTGATCTTCTCAACGTAGAGCGCATCCTGGAGCGCCGAATCCGTACCGATATCGCGTGTTGCCTTCAACGCAAGAGCAAAGGCGAGCGCCTCGGCCTTGGTGTCGGGTGATTTCGCCTCGCTGACCGGGCACAGCATCTGGCTCGGACCGCAGGAGATGGACCGAAGCTGCTGATCGCCGAACTGGAAGACGTTGAAGGTCCCGTCATCGATCAGCCCGGCATCTAGCCAATGATCCGCCAGTGCGTCGCGTACGACGAGCGCCCGCCCACCGCCTTGGGTCTCAAGGATCTGCCAGTCTGCCCCTTCAAACAGGGCGACGCGCGCCTTCGCACCGTCCGGCAACTTGAACCCGATGGGAAGCCACGCGTCGAGCGCCATAGGTCAACTCCGCACGATGTTCGCGCCAGCAAGCATGTCGTTCTCACCCGCAGAACCGATGCGGATGGAGTCGAGATGTGCTACTACGGCACGAAGCTTGTCGATGTCATTGGCCTTCAACGCCTCTGCTCCCACAACCACGATCTGGGCATGCTCGCTGGCATCTGGGAAAAGGTAGATATTCTCGGCCAGCCATTTGAAGCGCTCGATGACGAACCAGTCCTGACGCCACAGGATCATGAAGTTGCGACTGCGCAGATCATCCAGGTGCGACTCGAAGTCGCCACTGTTATTGTCAATCGAGCGCTGCGCCGTCTTGACCAAGTTGTCGAAAGACGAGGCTTCGGTGGGTCTGGCGTGCTGGCGCACCACCTTGTCGAAGAAATCGACTGCCTTGTCCAGTTCCAGCTGGCGAATGTCTTTCAGATGCTCTTTGCGGGTCAGCGCCAGCAGCCGCTTGGCCTCCTGGACGTCATCCATCGCTTGCTTGGCCGTCTCGGGGTCGGCCTCGTCAGTTTTGATAGTGCCGGCTTGCTCCAACTTCTCCCGAGCCTGCTCCAGACGTGGGTCATCGACCTTGGATGCCATCTCGTCGAGCCGCTGCAAGGTATGGTCCGACTGTTCCTGGATGTTTTTCGCTTGGTTGGTGTAGTCGACCTTGCCTTCCTGGCTGGAGTAGAAGTTACGCCCGCTTTGGAACGATCCGCTGATTGAAGGGACTGAAACCTCCAGAACGATGTTGCCGGAGTCGAGCACTTCGTACTCGCAGATCAGCTCCGCGCCAGCGGCAATGACACCGTCGTCGAAATCCGTTCCCTTGATCTCGAACATGCCAATGAATCGGTTGTCGTTGATGGGGTCGGAGATGTCGCCCTCCCACAGCTTGAACTTGATCGACCCGGCACTTCCAGCCTTGAGAGACTCGCCTGCCTTGAAAGTCTTCTTGCCTTTCTTGGGTAGCTGCTCGCCCTCCCGAACGAGATAATCCAAGCTCAAGCGACCGCCCACCTTGTCGCGCGCTTCCACGCCGACGGAATGCGATGCCGGGATCGCATCGATGCTAGCGGCGGTGCGAGCAATGACAATCTTGTCTTCACGCAGCGATACGGGCCCGCCGTTGGAATCGAACACAAACACTTTGAAGATGTTGTCGCCAGGCTTGGTCAGGTTGAGTTCGATACCTGCGCCATCCTTCAGGGCGATGCGTCCAGAAGACCACCCGGTGTCCAGACTATCGATCTGAAACTCGACTCCAGCCGGAGCAGAACTTCCCAGTTTGGCGACGATCTTTGCCTTCGAGTCCGGCGTGCGCGCGATGTAGTTGAACGACAGATCAAGCGCGCCACCGGCGCTGATGGCACCTCGGGCGCTCTTGCGTCCACGGCTTTGCGACGCCCAATCGATGGACTCGGCGAAGACCGCTGCGCCTTCCGCTACGGCGGTCATCGGATTCACATCTGTGGACGGGGCAATACCGAGCTCGAAAGCCACCTTGTCACGCAATGGCTTGTAGTGGGTTGGGCCACCCACAAATACGACACGCTCGACGTCGTGTGGGCTCAAGCCAGCCTTTTCGAGGGTTTCGCGGGCGGACACGATGGACTCTTCCACCTTCGGTCCGATCAGGCCGTCGTATCGTTTGCGATCAATGGTGATGTCGATATAGATCTCCTCACCAGACTGATCACGGACACCGAGTTCGGTCTCGGGCAGACTGACGATGGCCTCTTCCTTCTGCGACAACTCGATTTTTGCCTTCTCTGTCGCCCACGTGGCCATCCGCAGCAGAGACTTGAACTGTGGGTTGGTCGTCAAGTCTTCCGGAAGATCAAAGTTTTCCAGCAGCCACGGCTTCACGATGCTGTCGAACAGAATCCGGTCGAAGTCGCGGCCGCCACACATGGCGATGCCGCCGTGCGCGAGAAGCGTCACGCGGCCGGAAATACTCTCTGCAATTGCGATATCGAGCGTTCCACCGCCAAGGTCGTAAACAACAAATACACCGTCATTCTTTCGCTGCCGCATGACGCTCATCACGGCGGCCACAGGTTCTTGCATCAAGGCCACTCGCCCAAGCCCAGCAGCATCAGCGGCAACCATCGTTGAGTCCTTCTGCATCTGGTTAAAAGCGGCGGGAACCGTAATGACAATGCCGATATCACCATCGCACCGGATCTCTTCCGGCAGGTAGCTGTATAGCGCACGCAGCACCTCAGCAGAGCATTCCTCCGGCGTCATGGTGAGGTTCACTGCCGGCAGCTTGACCGGCGTGCTCGTACCCATTAGCCGTTTAAACAGCACCGTCGCGTTGTCTGGATTGCGAGCTGCATTGTTGTAGGCGCGCGAGCCGACGTACTTGTTGCCACGTCGGTCGATGAAGATGGCTGATGGTGTAACGTCGTGCTGCTCTGGACTCTTATAGAGCTGGACTGCCTCGCCGTCGAAGGAACAAATAGCACTGTTGGTCGTGCCTAGGTCGATACCGACATACTTCATGCTTCCACCTTCTTGAGCATTACCGTGCCTTGTTTGCGCAGGCCGTTCTGCCCCATGATGATTGGCTCAACCATTTGCTCAACGATCAATACGTCGTGAGGGCCAAAGTCCCCGAGATTCAAGGCGGATGCCGCCATGCCCACGTCGTATGGCTGTCCCTCAATGTTGACCAGTTTAAGGCCACTCGAGTTGAGGCTTTCTTCGACCTTCTTCTGGAAGTAGCGGAGCTGATTGACGTAACGACCTGAATCACCCGCATCGACTTTGTTGATGACATTTCTGAACAGACGCGAGAAACGCCAACTCTCGACTGCTATGTCGATAAGAGATTGCTCCATCTGTTCACTGCTTTCGGACTGCTTGGCCATTAAATCCTCCTGTGGTTGCTGCTGTGAGGAGATGTTGAAAGCGCCTGTCCCACTTGAGAACTTTCAGATTCAAATTGCGTGTTTGCCTAGTACTGATCCGCAGCTGCACCTTTGACCGGTTGCGGTTCTAACCTTTGGCAGTACCAAACAGTTTGGTTTTGGATTCGAGCCGTGTTTCGATAAAGGCAGATACTTGCAGTTCTGCAACAAGATTCTGGATCACTTACCTTCTTGAGCATCTTGTCTCACTACCACACCGTAGACGGTCTGAATCACAACTATATCCGATGCTATTGCGGTGAATCCGACATTCCGCACCTAATTTAGGAATAAACCCGCTGATATGCTTCACCAAGGCAATCCAGAATGACTCGCTGGTGCGCGTTT